>JBNKOV010000272.1:0-6939 GCA_050294955.1 Holophagae bacterium | reverse complement strand
GAAAGAATAGCCGCTACATACGGCAGATAAGACACCCGAAAGCAGATGGCCTTGCTCGAGATCGAGAACAGGCAACGGCCAAGGTGTGCCTTGAAATAGTTTGGTTGTTTTCCAAACCTGAAAACAAGGTGGAAATCAGCTAGAATTAGTCATTCCGAATGAGATGGACTTGAAAACCCTCCAATCCCCCCCCCACTCAAACCAGATAGCCAATTGCATTTTATGCTCTTTCCTGCATATTCCTAAAAGTAGAATTAAGAGCAAAGCCTGCACATTGGGCGGCGCTTCGCCAATCTCATCCAAAAACAACGATCCACCATGGGCCTCACTAAAGAAGCCCTTGCGGTTTTGCAACGCCCCGGTATATGCGCCCTTCACTGAGCCAAAGAACTCGGCCGCGGCGAGTTCCGGTTGAATGCCGCCCATATTAACAGCAACCATTGCAGCGCCTTGACGCGGACTGGCTCTGTGAATCGCTTGAGCTACCAACTCTTTTCCTGTTCCGGATTCCCAACGGAGCAAAACGGGAATATCCAAATCGGCAACCTGAGAAATCTTAGACCTCACATTTTGAATGCCATCACTCAAACCGATTAGGCCAAAATCACTAGAGGTAGGCGAGCCCCCGACGCTAGCGAGATGAAGCAGGAGCACAACCCTGCCGGACAACTCAAGAACCAGCCCAGTCTCGGGTTGTTGCCAAATGGACTTTTGGTCAACAGCACTGCCGTTGATAGCCAATAGGGTGAGACTGCCTGATGGATCGAAACAAAACGCCGATCCAGCCCTGGTCAACACGATTGGCTTTCGACTAAGAGCCTCATCTCCCAAACTCGCTGGCTCCCCGCCATTTGCAGGGGAAAAAAGTGGCTCTCTTCTCGAAATGCGCACTTCACGTCCAGCCGTAAGACCGCTTAGAAAAGCCCGTTCACCAATGCGCGCCAGATCAGGGTGGTAAATGATGGTTAACACGGGAACTTGAGGCGCATCTGCCCACATTTGGGAGTAGGTTCGGGCAGAGACCTGCCCGGACAAATGGGTAGTCGAGTTTGCGGTTGACTGCTTCATGGCTCCCCTGGCGGCGGTTGCGGGCTTTGCTCAACCTCTCATTTTAGACCATTTCAGCGAAATGTTAAAAGAGATTCGTTGATTGAAAACACCACAGATAACCCGCAAGGGCGCCGTACAATGACGCCTAAATAATCTTCTTCCCCACCTCCTGAACTTCACTGGCTACTTCTTCCCTGCTCCGCTCCGAGACAGCAGGAACTGCGAGACCCCTTTGAACGCCAGGCCTCGACGACATGGCAGTCATCCAGCGACTCAAATTGGGGAGATGGTCTACATTCAAGCCCGCCCATTTGTAGGAGCGCACCCAGGGATACGTAGCGAAGTCGGCAATAGAGATCTCGTCAACCAGATATTCCCGATCCTTCAACTGACCATCCAATACGCCGTAGAGCCTCAAGGTCTCCTTCTGATAACGCTCAATGGCAAAAGGTATCTTTTCAGGCGCATAACGCAAAAACACGTTAGCTTGACCCATCATTGGGCCGACACCGCTCATTTGGAACATGAGCCATTGAATGACTCTGGAGCGTTGTTTGGGATCCTGGGGCAGGAACATGCCGGTTTTCTCAGCAAGGTACAGCAGTATAGCGCCCGACTCGAACACCGCAAATTTATCGTTGTCGTGATCCACTATTGCAGGAATTCTGCCGTTGGGATTAATGGCCAGAAACTCAGGTTTCTTTTGGTCCAACTCTCCCAGATTCAGGTGTCGAGCCTCGTATTTAAGACCCGTTTCTTCCAACATAATCGAAGCTTTATATCCGTTCGGCGTGGTGGCCGTAAACAATTCAATCACAGCAGACCCTCCTCTCAATTTTCATTACAACTATTGAACACCAGACCGATCGGTCTTATTCCTCCAACCTGCAACGAATGCAAAGCAAGCTTTCTCATTGAGGAGAAACATACCCGAATTTTAACACACGGACAGGGCAACTTAGGAGTATCATACAAAGATCGCTCCAAAGCGGGCTACCCATCCGCAACAGACCCGGAGGCATGGCGTGCTCAAGTTTGTAATTATTTGCTGTTTCACTATTTCACTCGTCTCATACGCCCAGATCCAAGAGGACATGACGGTGGTCTACCGAGACCTGCGCGTTCATGTAACCGACGCTTCGGGCCAACCCGTCCGGGGTTTGACCATGGACGATTTTGAGTTTATGGAAATGGGTGAAACCCTCACGCCCGACCAATTCGAGGAAGTGGATCTGGGTGCGACGATGGACCTGACAAAGGCCTTGCCTTTAAGGCGATATCTCTTTGTAATTGAGTCCAATAGCATGTATCCCGGTTCTTTTCAGGACGCGGTAAACGCACTACGCGACTGGGTGCGCACTCAGTGGCCTCCAGAGGCGCTGGTGAAGGTGGTCCGCATTGAAGACAAGTTGATTCACCTCACCCCATTCACGGCAAACAAGGGCGAGGTTCTAGAGGCTTTGAAGGACTTAAAACCCAAGAACCTGTTGTGGAAAAAGCTCTTCTTTATTGAGAAAGAGACCATGAGGAATATTTCCACCTACAGCAACGACTTTACTGGGCAAAAAGCCGACATGACGGAGGTCAAGATCCGTAGCTCTCTGCTTGAGAAAGCAAGACTTAAGAGGGACTTCTACTTCACCTTCTATAAGAACATGATGTTGCTCTCCAGCGCATTGAAGAGCTTGTCGGGCAATAAGTCGGTGTTCCTGCTTACGGGTGGGAGTTACCTGGAAAACGCAGGCAATGAATTCGATTCCACCAGAGCCCTGGCCGATAACTTGAACGAAAGTCTCAATGACGCTGGAGCTACCGTTTACGCAATTTTGGGCAAGTCGCCATCACTGCCCCACGAACAGGCAATCGGCATTGGCGCTCAAAGCGCCGCCCTTCCCAATGTTGGCGGGTTGTCTGCATCCAGATTGAAATCCATGTCCTGGTTCCCGCCTGGCGACCAAGGCACTCCGGCCATGAACACGGTGCTAGAGAATGGAAGGCAACAGGAAAGCGGGCCATTTCAAGTCGCCAAGGGCACCGGCGGCTTCTTCATGAAAACCAGTAAGACAAAGCCCTACTCGTTGAAATTAAACGAGCTTTATAATACCTCCAATCATTTTTACCGAATTGGGTACACGCGAATCCCTTTAAAAGACGCGCCCAGCGCGGAGATAAAGGTCGTCGTTCACAATGCAGACGCCTTCAATTGGGACGTGAAGTATGGCAAAAATATAGCGGTTAGGAAGGCCTGGTCCGCCATGGAGCTGGACGAAAAAATACTGGATTTCGACGCAAGGCTGCTTTACGGCGACGTGGCGAACGACGACCTGAATTGCCAATGGGATTACGCGGTTTTCCCCAATCCAGATGGCGGATTCTTAATTGCCATGTTCCTGAAAATGAAGGTAGATGAGAAACCCAAAGAGGGAATAGAGATCGGCTTTGCCGCCAGTGGATTATCCATGGAAATCCTGGACGCGGTGAATGCGCGATATAAGCCGACGCAAGACGGCGAGACTGTATTGGTCTACGACCTGCTGGCTTCATCGAAACCGCCAACCTGGCTGCGCTTCTTCGCTAGAGACAAGAGCACCGGCAAGGCGTCCTTCTATAGAGCGCCCATCTCTCTGGACGACAACCCCATGAGCAAGATCTTTTTTGTATCGTCAAGCGAAACGCCGTTGACGCCCCTTTACCGCCAGAAACAGAAAAAGAAGGCCAAAACGCCGCCAAAATGGGACCCCTTCGTCATAGGCGACAACATGCTAAATGCAGAAGTGGGCGACCAATTCACATCCCCCGCATCCATAGGCTTTTTCTTTTACGTACATGACGAACAAAGCACAACAGGCGCCTATGCCGCAAGAGCCGTTCTTCGAGGCGTAGACACGGCTCTTCCAGCAGGTTTAAAAGAAGTTCCCGCCCATATTACTGGGGCGAACAAGGTGAGACAGGGCTGGTATGTCATGTACGGCTCCGTTTCTGCCGCGGGCTTGAGGCCGGGTTCCTATGCTCTTCAGATTAGGATAACCGAACCGGAATCTGGACGACAATACCAACAGAGTCGCGAATTGAGAATTCTTGGTTTGGAGAATTAGGGATGGATTTCGCTGGTGAAAACAACGCGACCCTTAGATCGCGTTGTTTGCCTAGATCCAGTTATTGTTATCAGGCCAGGTCCGCATCGGAATCGTCCCTGGTTGAGTCGTTGAGACGGGCAAATTGGGAGCGAATCATCCCACGCGCAATCTGAGCAGCCCAGCTACCCAACTTCCGCTTTTCCCGGTTTCAGCCGCTTCCAATTTGTCCATTTCCCTCAGCAGGAAATTACGGACGCCGGTCTGATTTTTATCCAGTTTGTACTTAGGCGCGACATTTCCCAGAAACTCTCGTAAAACGCCAAATATCTGACGTCCCTTGGGACTTTGCCATAAAGACTTCAACGCCTTCATAATCAACTGTTTGTTTTCGGTTGAATGTTCCAGCCTTACGATGACCAGGGGCTTGTGAACAATGAGATAACACACCTCTTTAAGGTTCAGCTTTTCCATAATGCACATCCTTGTACTATGGCGATATACGACATCCATGTCGCGTATATTGCCTATCGTCGATGTGAGAAAAACAGTTAAGGCGTTTTTTAAAATCCCATCTCAAAACCGCGTGACCAAACAGATTTCAGATTGTGAATGAGGAACGGAAATTTACTGAGCGGGGCGCCGAGACGCCCCGAATTCTACTACAGGCGGAGACGTACCACCAGGTCTACCCGACGGTTCCTCGCCCGGTTCTCACGGGTATCGTTATCTACAACGGGATGTTCAGACCCCATGCTGATAACATTCATGAGATGGAGGGGGATATCGTGATTTTTGTATAGATAGTCACGCACCGATTCCGCTCGTTGTTGACCCAATTTCCGATTGTAGGAGTCGCTGCCGCGATTATCTGTATGACCCTGAATCTCCAAATGCAGCATCTTGTTTTGCGCTTTAATCAACTCCGCGAATTTGTCCAATTCGGCCTGAGCCGTCTCGTTGAGATCGGCGCTGTCGCTTCTGAAGAAGGCGTCTGCGTCAGACAAGGTCTTCCTAAAGCTCAAATGACCCATTTTCGCGATCAGTTGGCGATTCTCCTCCGATTTCTCCGTTAGCATTTTGGTGTTGTCTTCAATGCCGTCCAACTTGAGATCCAATTCTTCCGCGAGATCACGGATCTCGGTTTGAGTTTCTTCCACAATCCGTTTCAAATCCTCAACCTGACTCTGGGTTCTGGTTTCCGAGGCTTCTATTTCTGCGCCAACATACTTCTTGGTAGCGCACCCGCCCAAAGTAATAGCCAGGAGCATCACTCCCATAAACAGTTTCATTGACTTCCTCCACGATATTCGGGCTCAAGGCCGATGTATCCGCTTCTATGACGGATTTGAAGATCTGAACGGCCTTTAACTTGAACCTCAATGGTCCGCCTCCGTTCCCGCGCCCCTCTCTCAACCATAAAGGTCAAAAGATATTGGGGCCGAAGACGTTGTTCAAGCCACCGACCGATTTGCGGCAACTGAGAACTGTCAGATGCAATAAACAGCTCGCCGCCACTGATTTTCGTTATTTCTTCCAAAGTTTTCAAGCCCAGTTTTTCCCGACCCGAATTTTGGGTGGGCACGAAACCGTCCGCAATGCCCACAATGAAGACAGGAAAATTGAGCGCCTTCAAGGTTTCATACAGTTGGGACTCCGTGAGAATACTCTGATTATCGTTGCCGTCAGTGAACAACAAAATAGCGCGGTTGTGCAAGCTGTCCTTGTGAAACCAACCCTCGCCCAAACTCAAGGCGTCGAACAGAGCTGTCTTGCCATAAGCCCGGAATTTTGGCCTAAGGGTCCCCCAATGCTCCGCCTGCTCATGATCCAAAACCTGAACAACCTGCCCATCAGAAAAGGCCGCGATCCGCCAACGATCCTCCGAGCGATGGCGCTTGAGCAGATAATCCAAAGTCTGCAAAGAGCCTTCTAGCTTTCCGCCAACATCCATGCTTCCCGACACATCCACCAGATACACCAGTTCGAGGGGCTCAACCCACACGTTGCTGCATCGCGCGGGAGCCACTTCTCGTCCATCCACAAGCATGCGAAAATCTTCAGCCTTTAATTGCAGTGGCGCTTCTCCCCTGTTGTCTGTCACCCAAACCGGAACACGAATCAGAGAAAAACTGAAGCTGCGCATATCCGTCGATGGTGTTTCCGATTCCTGCTGACCATAGACAGCCCAACAGAAAAGGCACAAAATCCAGAAGACCCGAAAGCCCCAAACAGCTCGATTTGCCTCAACTGGTGTCTTCATGACGCAACGCCTCCGATCCAGGCCCTCTCATTCCGGATGTCCCTATTCTACCATGGTCGAGGATGGCAAGGGTTGTTTTTGATAATCCGCTCTTCTATTTCACCAAAATTGGGACATGGAACACCCCGGTCCTCCCAAGAAACAACCCATCTGATCTCCCCCTGCCAATGAGCCCTTAGTTCATTGACTTCAACCGAATAGATTTTTTTTCACCAATGACAGGGGCTGTCCGACCGCCGCCTTATTATATATACGTGGCCGGAAAACAAGCGGGAGGACAACCCGGTTGTTTCCCCGCCTAAACACCCATCCAGGACAAACCAGAACCGGCCTCGCCGCCCTAATCCATGGGGGCGGCGACGCGCCACAATGCCCATTGCCCAAGCGAGACGCTCATTCGTCTCTCTTTTTCAGCCGTCGGGATCCGTGTCCCGGCGGCTTTTTTTGTTGATGCTCAAAAACCCTTGGCGCGATGGCCCCTCTCCCCTTATGATGTTAGTTGCATTGAATGGCTAAAATCATTCTAAACCAAACCCTCTGGTCCCAAACCTG
>JBNKOV010000271.1:0-6957 GCA_050294955.1 Holophagae bacterium | reverse complement strand
GCCTCAGAACAGTGGGCCTGCTCTTGCGTCCGTCCTTTGGGGCTGGTTCGATCTGGCTCTCTTCTCTACTCCTGATCGTCGCGTTTTTTGCCGCCCCTCCGGATCTCTCAGACGATTACCATCGCTATCTCTGGGAGGGGTTTGTGCAGAATGAAGGGTACTCGCCCTATCTTCACTCGCCGGACAGTCTGTACCCCATATTGGACCACCCATCTGAGAACCTGGTGAATCACAGCGATTTGCCCACGATCTATCCGCCCCTTGCCCAGCTATTTTTTCGGATCGCGGCATGGATCAGTCATGGCGTCTATAGTTGGAAGGCGCTCATTCTACTCAGCCTGGCGCCCTTGCTGTTCATCATGGAGCGGCGAATGGTTCTCATTATCGCCAGTTCGCCCATCTTCCTTTTCGAGGGTTTGTGGAACGGACATTTGGACGCGCTTGCGGTCATGCCGGGCTTTTATTTGATCCACGCATTGGGCAAACGCAAGGCCAGGGTGGCTGGAGCGCTGCTGGCAGTTTTGACCGCCCTGAAAATCATGCCCTTAATTCTAACGCCATTCTGTTTCTTCTACCTCAAAGGCAAGGACCGCCTTTGGTTGGTTGGCGCTTTTGCCGTGGTCATGATCGGCGTGTACCTGCCTTATCTCAGCCAATGGGAAGGTCTGTTCGGGTCCTTTTTGAAATTCTCGGGTGAGTGGTATTTCAACAACCCTGTCTTTCATGGCTTAAAAGCCCTCTTTGGCAGTAGCGCGCGCGCTATTCTGGCCATAGGGTTCCTTATCAGCCTGGCGGTCCTGCTATGGAAGCCCGGGCCGGTGGAATGGAAATTGATATGCGCTTGGATCGCCATGATCCTATGCAGCCCAACCGTGCATCCCTGGTACCTATTATGGCTGTTGCCTCTTGCTTCCACCCAAAAGCAGTACTGGGTTCATATCAGTTACATGGCCGTGTTCTTATCCTACCTCATCCTCATACCCTATCGAGCCTCAGGCGTCTGGCAGGAACGATTCTGGTGGATGATCCCAGAATGGCTGGCGCTGCTATTCTGTTTTGCAAATCTAACTCGTTTCACTGGATTTGAGGGCGAAAAGCGGGAAGCCGCACTCGCCTAGCTCGAATTTTCAGAGATAGAGCTGTGAATTGAAACGGGGAATTTTACCCACGTGCGAAATTATTAACACATTTTGCGAATTTATCCCCAGCGTTACAATTGGTTTTGTTTATTCCCCGTGGTGCAGCCGGGGGATTTTACCCAATCAATAAGAGGTAAAAATGGGTCGCATTGGGGGAAGTCTTGAGGGGCGCGGCGTCCCGAGTTTTTAGTTAAATGTATCTATTTAAACCCTTCGTTTGGCACAGGCTATGCTATATGAAGGACGTGCGGCCGAAAGGGGCCGCGGCCTTAGAAATCTAGGCCATTTTTTAGACACGAAAGGACTCACGAGACCCTGGTTTTCACTACGGGCAGGGCCTCCTGACAGGGAGGGAGTCATGAAGCACATGTTGAAGATTTTAGTTATTGGCGCTGTTTTGGCGCTGGGCGTCTATGCTGCGCGCCATCAAACTGCGGAAGACGCAGCCATGAACTGCCATGAAATTCAAAATTGCCTGGCCGACGGCTATTGGATGGAAAGCTGTGCGCCAAACCCCATTATGTACCTTGTTGCGCCTACCGGCCACTACGATTGGGGAACCATTTCCAGCGAACTACGCTGTGATCCAGCTTTAGGCAAGCCACCCGTTTCAGTGACTTGCTACATCAAAGCTCATGAGAATAACGGGAAGGTGACCTTCCGGGAAACCCACAATCACGTCATCGTTCCCATCAGATAACCTGAAAAAGCGCGGCCCTATTTGGGGCATCCGTCAGCCTGAGATCCCGATTACCGGGATGTGAAGAGAATCATCCATTGGCAACCCATCCGACCCCGGCAATTTCAACACCAGAAAACGGAGTCACTCTGAACTGTTGTGTTCTTAAAAGCCCAAATCGGTACATTCTCGCTTCAGGCCTGACGAAGGGGACTCGTGTAGGCGAGCCCGGTCTAGGAGGACGTCATGAAACGTTTAGCCAGAATTATCGCCATTACAGCCGTTGTGATTACAGGCGCCTATGCCGCTATGCATCACCAGACTGCGGAAGATGCAGCCATAAACTGTCATGAAGTACAGACTTGCCTGGCCGACGGTTATTGGATGGAGAGCTGTGTGCCCAATGCCATTAATTACTTTGTAGCCCCCACCGGAACCTATGATTGGGGAACCGTTTCCGTGGAACTACGCTGCGATCCTTCCATGGGCAAACCACCTGTATCTGTTACCTGTTACATTCAGGCCCGCGAGAGGAACGGCAGGGTAACCTTCCGCGAAACTCACAACAATGTTGTTGTGCCTATAAGGTAAATCCGCTCCAAACGGGCGAGGCGACTCGCTCATAAACCCGATATTCCCAATTCCAACATTCCCTTTTTAAGCGTCTCCGCTCAAACGGAGGCGCTTTTTTTATGGGATATGAAAAAAGCACGCGGCGAACCGCGTGCAAACCAGTGCTCAAATACTGGTGGTTAAATTTAGAATGGGAAGATGAAGTCCAGAATCCTTGCGAAGAGCCCTGGATTCTGTTGCGCGTTTACAACGCCTTGGCCGCCGTAACGCAATTCCAGATCGGCGATTTGATTGGAATTCACACTGTGGTTCTTGTCAATCATCAACGGGTTCACCATGCCGGAAAGCACAACCTTCTGGTTCTCGCCATTCACTTGGATGTTCTTATAGCCTTGGATATAAAGATAGTTGTTGGGAAGAACCTGGATAACACGAGCGGCAAGGCTGCCAGTAAACAAGCCGGACCGTTGGGTGCTGCCTTTACCTGCGTGCTCCTTCGCCGTTTCCAGACCCAACACGGTTCCGTCGGTGCTGCCCGCACCGAAAAATTGGGTGTGGGTTTTTTCCAAGCCGAAGAGGTTAGGCACCTTGATGTCATTTTTATGAGTCTTGTCCAGATCGGTCGTCGCTGAGTTGGTGGCGGAAGTGGATTCCGAAATATTGATAATCACAATATCATTCACCCGATAGGCGCGGGCATCGGAAACCATGTTGGCAATGCTCCGTTGATCACTGTAAAGCGAGCCTGGGGCGCTAACAACGGGCGTCGATGGGACCGGGGTAAGAGGCTTCACTTCGGGGTAGGGATTGTCCACAAGTCCATAATCCTTCAGGGAGCAGCCAGCCAGTAGCAACAGCGTGGATAACAGAACAGCATATTTCATCATTCGCCTCCTACAGCATGTCCAAAATGACATTGCCGCTTTTGTTGACCGTGCCGGTCAAGATCTTGTTGGAGTCCACATTCTTAAGCCGAATACGATCGCCAGGGCCGCCGGAATCCATGGCCAGCGCTTTCATTTTTACAGAGAGCGCGCCGTGGCGGGCAATGACATAAGCCATTTGATTGCGCTCAACCAGGGGCATGGTTTCCGAGTTTCTGCGATCCAGAATCATGCCAGGCCGCAACTGTGTTCTGGCTCTCAGGCCATCGAACTGGTCGGGAGTGATGAGAGGGGCGGTGAGCCGGGTTAACCTCTGCATTTCCCATTCGATATGGCTATCGCTGATCTGTTGGCCTCGGGTTACATCGGAAACGACTTTCGCAACCATGGCTTCCAGGCTCACTTCCACCTGAACGGCAAGTGTTTTAGCCACTCGGTCGTTCACCAGGATATCCACATAAAGGGAGCGTCTTCCCACCGTGTGACCGCCTCGGGCTCTCACTTCGTAGGTTGCTTTGCCAGTTGGGATCCCGGTAATATGGGGAACCATGATTCGATCTACTCGGAGATCGCCTTCATCGGGCGCCTGGCTTTCCACCCAGGCGCGAACCGCGTCCTCCAGATTATTCTGGGAATATTTGCTGGCAGTTCTTCGGATTTCAATTGAGCCGGGTCCCGACCAGGCCAGTTCAGCGTTGGGATGTTCGTTTTGGATCGCATTGACCACGTGGGAGCGGTGCAGCGTTCTAGTTCGGCCCGGAGCTGGGGCGGGAGCAATCTTCACATTTTCCATGCCCCATTTTCGGATTCTGGTTAAACTGGCTTCATCAAGCACATCGCTGAGATAGATGTAGTTGGAGGAAGTCACCGTCTGTGGTTCCAAAGAAACGTCCAGGCTTAAAAAAAGGAGTAAGACCAACATCACTGCACCTCAACGTTTCAGGTTGTTGATTTCAGTGAGAATCTGATCTGCGGTTCGCACCGAACGGGAAGTCGCTTCAAAAGCGCGTTGCCCGATAATCATGTTAATCATTTCCTCTGCAACGTTCACGTTGCTGATTTCCAAGAAGTTGGACTGAATTTCTCCAAAACCGAGATCCCCAGGATTTCCCACAACAGCCGTACCAGAAGCGGACGATTCTTTGTAGAGATTTCCGCCCAGGGCTTTCAGGCCGGTGGGATTGATAAAGGTGGAGAGTTGAATCTGGCCCGCGACCTGAGGCGCCGCCTCGCCGATATCCACAGAAACCGTGCCATCTGTGCCAACGCTTACGCCCAGAGCTTCTTGGGGAATGGTGATATTGGGCTCCACATTGTAACCCTGAGAGGTTACCAGGATGCCGTTTTGGTCAAGAGTGAAACTGCCGTCCCGCGTGTATGCGGTGGTGCCGTCGGGCAGTGTAATTTGGAAAAAGCCCTTGCCGGAAATGGCCATGTCCAGAGCTCGGCCGGTTTGCTTTAAACTGCCTTGAGCGAAGATGCGATTGGTGGCCACCAGCTTGGCGCCCAGGCCAATTTGCAGTCCCGTTGGCGTCTCAGTAACGTTTGTCGTGTCTGAACCGGGAGCGTTAACTGTCTGATAAAGCAAATCTTGAAATTCCGCTCTTTGGGTTTTAAAACCGGTCGTGTTGACGTTCGCAAGGTTGTTGGCAATATTGTCCAGGTTCTTCTGCTGAACGTTCATGCCCGATGCGGATGTCCAAAGTGATCTGATCATGACATACTCCCCTGTATTCTATCTTGCGGCATATGCCTGAATTACGGTCTGGTTCATGCCTGTGTCTATGGTTCTAATCGCGCGGGTGTTCAGCTCGAAGGCCCTCTGAGCTTCGATCATTTGAATCATCTCTTGAGCCACATTCACATTGCTGGTTTCCAGGTATCCGCCGCGAATGTCTCCCTGTCCCTGTATCTCTTGGGCCAGAGGGTCCTGGTTGGTGAGAAGCGTGTCCTCTTCAGCGGTTAACTGAGTGCGGTCTGCAAAATCCACCAGCGCGATCTGCCCGAGATTATTACCATCCTGAATAACGACCCCGTCTCTATTGATATAGGTGTTCTTTATCTGTAGATCTAATTGAATGGGGCGGCCGTTGGTGTCTAAAACCTTATATCCATTGGCGGTGACAATTTCGGCTGTTGTGTTGCTGTTGGGCAATTTTTGCAAAGTGAAGTGGCCGTTGCGCGTGTATCTATCTCCAAATGGGGTCTGCACCTTGAAAAAGCCGTCGCCGTCAATGGCCAGATCCAATGGGTTATCTGTTTCCTTCAACGCGCCCTGACGGTCGTGCATATACACGCCTGCCGCCACGGGCTGGTTGTTGGCTGCGCTGTTCATGGGGTTTAAGGGTCCCTCATTCAGCGCTCTGTTGAAACTGCGAAAAAATGGAGATGTTTCCCGAAATCCTGTAGTCGCTATATTGGCGATATTATTAGAAATGGAGTCCAGTTGCAGTTGTCGCGCTATCAATCCCTGGGTTGCCGTATACATTTCAGATCTCATCGTCACACCTCGCTGGCGTACTTTAATACAAGATCTGTGCCAGTATCTAAGTGCTGGGATTATGAGGTTTGACCGTTGATCGGAAAAAATGTACAGGGCAGTTCTTGCCGTTTTGAGAAAAATTTGCGTGGGCGCAACGGGTTTCCTGATGCTTCGGCCCACCGCGTTTTTTGGGCGTTTATGAGAAGACGGGTTCTTCTAGAGTCGCCAGTACAAATTTCCGTTGGTCTCTATTTCCTTGCGATCAAAACAACCCTTCACATCGACAAAAACCGCTTTATGGGAGCCAAAGGCAAGCAATTTTTGGGGACCCATTTCCAGGTAGGGTTTGTGTTTAACGGCAAAGATAATGGCGTCTACATTAAGTTTTTCAGAGAGTTGGACCATTGTCTCGCCCTGGCTGGCGAGGTCTTCTGGGGAAATAACCGGGTCGTGGACCAGCACTTCCACCTCGTATTCTCGCAGCTCTTTGATCACGTCGAATACCCTAGAGTTCCGCAAGTCCGGAACATCTTCTTTGAAAGTGAGGCCCAACACCAGAACTTTGGAGCCCGAGATTCGGATATCGTTTTTGATCATATGTTTGATGGTCTGTTCCGCAACAAACTTTGACATGCCGTCGTTGATGCGCCTTCCCGCCAGGATCACTTGTGGGTGGTGGCCAACCTGTTGGGCAAGATAGGTGAGGTAATAGGGATCTACGCCGATGCAATGGCCGCCCACCAGGCCGGGATAGAAATTCAGGAAGTTCCATTTGGTGCCGGCTGCTTCTAAAACGGCCTGGGTGTCGATGTCCAGTTTATTGAAGATAATGGCAAGCTCGTTCATCAATGCGATGTTTAAATCTCGCTGGGTGTTTTCAATAACCTTGGCGGCTTCCGCAGTGCGAATATTGGGCGCTCGATGGATGCCTGCGGTTACCACCTGGCCGTAAATGTCAGCAACAAGGTCGGTTGCTTCTGGCGTTTGGGCGCTGACCACCTTGATTATTTTATCGAAAGTGCGTTCACGGTCTCCTGGGTTGATGCGTTCGGGGCTGTAACCCAGAAAAAAGTCTCTGCCGCAAACCATGCCCGAGACCTGCTCCATGAGGGGTCCGCAAATATCTTCGGTAACGCCTGGATAAACTGTTGATTCAAAGACCACGACAGTTCCTGGAGACATATGGCGAGCCACGGTTTC
>JBNKOV010000270.1:0-6962 GCA_050294955.1 Holophagae bacterium | reverse complement strand
ACATTGTCATGATGTGGATACCCGGTTGGATAGATCCAGTCGATATCCCAGCGGCGGCTGGTCTGGTCGTTCTTTCTCAGAGGTCCGCTGTAGTGAAAGTGGGGCAGTTGTCTGCGCAGCCTGATCAGGCCCGCAACCGGACAGTTGCGCTGCCGGACCATGCTTCGCAATAAGGACGAGTCCAGCATCATTGTAGACATGGAAGTCTTCAATTCAAAAGGCGAACCTGTAATTGAAATTAACGGATTGGGGCTGAAACTGGTGGAAAAAACCGCTACACTGCCCCATCACATCCTGTGGCGCGAACTTGAAGTTAAACCGACCGGGAAGGAAGTTGTGTTGCTCATTGGACAGGACAGGCAACTTCTTGACAACTGTGCAAGCAGTCTGACCGCATCCGGCCACAGAGTTTATTTGAGTCAAACCGGCTCCATCCCAGATCAACTTGAAACTGAAGGAAGGACGTTGCAGATCATTGATTTGAGCTTATTATCCCATAGACCGGAAACCGCCGATGCAAACCTTGGCGATCTTGCCGATCAACTGGAAAAACAGGTTCATAGGATCAATGCCATCCGGGAAAAGGGCATTCCATTCCAGCTTCGGGTTGTTTCGGCAGGGTCTCGAGCTGTTGCGCCAGATGAATCTGTCTCTCCCAGCTCCGCAGCTTTCAACGGTCTGTTGCGCTCCTGGGAAAGGGAGCGTCCCACAGAAGTAGCCGCCATGATTGATCTGCCTGCCATGCATGGGGATCTGGAATACGGTCAGATTCTGCATCAGGCTCTGGGATTCACCAAACCGGGCTTGGAACTGGCCTGGCGTCGCGGGGAATGGCTTCAGGCTTTTTTAAAACCTGCCCCGCCATTCACCGGCATTCCCAAAAAACAAGCTAGGGGCGCCGTAATGATCTTAGGAGGATTTGGCAAACTGGGAAGCCACTTTGCCAAAGATTTGATCAAGCGGGGAGTTCGCCATCTTCTCCTGGTTGGCAGAGAAACCTCAATGAACGCGGGCAGACCATTAAAGGCAGACCATGCCGCGGTTTTGGAAGAACTATCTTCCATGGGCGCTAAGGTCAGGGGCTGTTCCATGACCGATTTGCTTGCTGGTGAATTCAGGAATCTCGAAAAACAGGGTTGGCCGCCGCTTTCAGGGGTCATTCATGCCGCCATGATGTTTCGAGACGCGCTCTTGGAGAATTTAACCTCAGCCCATTTCCGGGACTCCTTGGAAGCAAAATTAGGAGCAGCCCTCCAATTAGAACATTTTCTGGCTGACCACACACCAGACTATATCCTTTACTTCACGTCGCTTGCCAACACTTTAGGGTCTGCTGGACAAGCCAGTTACGCCGCTGCAAATGCCGCGCTGGAAGGTCTGGCGCAACGTCAACGCGCTTCGGGCCAACCGTCCTTTTGCATTTCATTTCCCGCCTGGAAGGAGATCGGCCACTATACTCAGCAAGCTCAATCTTTTCAAGAAGGCGGTCTCATGGGCATGAGTCCCGAAGAGGGCGTGGCGGAGGTCAGCCATTTGTTGAGCGGGGAACCAGGTGATGTTGTCTGCTTAGGATTGGACCCCATAAAACTGGCCACCCACCATCCCGAACTGACCGCATCTCCTCTTCTCAGTGAGTATTTCCCCCTGAGAACGATGGGAGAAGCATTGACTCCTGGAGATCCCATCCAAAAATTGCGGGGTATGCTCGCCAGTTTAACAGGATCGTCCCCTGAGGATATCGATGAAATGAAATCTCTCAACCGACACGGACTGGATTCCCTGGCCATTGTCAGGCTGCAAGGTTTAATCCAACGGGAATTTGGCGTCCACCTCCCCATCGCAGAAATCATGGCCAGCTCCCATATCCTAGAAATTGCCGCGAGTATTCAGGAAAAGGCCGACAATGTGAAACAAGAAAACCAGTTGGAGAGTTCCTTCTCCCCGCAAGTTCAAATGGATGGTGTATTATGAGTGGAAATATCCTGGAGTCCTGGGCAGAGAAAGGCGTTCGTTTGTGGTCGGATGGAGAAAACATCCGATTCCAGGCCAGATGCGATATGGACGCTGCCATGTTGCGCCAACTTAAAGAGCAAAAAGAAGACCTGAAGCAGGCTCTGAATCACCCCTACGAGATGAACGGAACCCCTTCTCAACTGCTGTTTTACCTGATGTCCCGCAATGAGGCGAGCGCAGGGGCCTGTCTGGTTCCTGCAGTGATTTGCCTTGAAGGTTCTTTTGAACCGCAGAGGTTGGAAAACGCGTTCAATACACTTATGACCCGTTTTCCCGAGCTCAGAACCCATTTAAAAATGGATGGCGCTCAGCTCAAGCAAGTCGTCAACCCCTATAAGCCTTTCAAATTAGAAGTTGAAGACTATCGCGGCGTTGTAAATGGCGGAGAATTGGTGCGAGAGGAAATCTTGCGAAACAGCAAGCAGGCCCTCAATATCAACGAAGGAGAATGGTGGCGGGCCAGGCTCCTTCAAAGGGACGAGAACCGTTGGGTCTTGTTGATTTGCGTTCACCACGCTTTATGTGATGCAGCCGGTCTTCGTTATAGAATAGGCCACCTCGCAACGCTCTACCATGAGGAAGCCGCTGCGAAAATACCCATGCCCGCCCCCTATATCAGATCGTTTCCCCAGCATTCATCCAATCAATGGTGGGCTAAACAACTCAGCGGCATGGAAGATGGACGATTCTTACCGGAAAGGAGTGGACTCGGAACCTCTACAGAATGTCTGGCCAAACTCATGCCAGGGAAACTTCATGAGGCTTTGCAATTGTTTGTCAAGGAACGACATGTCTCGCTCTTTACCATTCTGCAAACTTCCCTGCATCTTGTACTATGGCGCTGGCAAAAAGAACGCGAATTGCTCATGGGCGTCGTCACCGATTTGAGAGATGATCCCGAGCCTTCCAGTCAACTCGGGGATTTTAGCAATTTTCTCCCCATCAGGCATGGCTTCAGTCCAGAGCTGAGCTGCGAATCCTTATTGAAACAGGCCCTCGACTTCCAGCTCAGCATGCTGGAACATAGGAACCTTCCTTTCAGTGAGATTCTGAAAGAATCGGGCTGCAACGTGCTTTTCAACGTGGTATTTATTCTACAGGACCATTTTAGGAACGCCTCCCTCGCAAATGGTCCTGAAATCCTTGAGAACTGGAACCTGCCCATCTCAGAGGAGTCTGGTTGGGGCATTCCGGCCTACATGGCGCCAACACGGGTCCTGAACAACACACTGGATGTGGATTTAAGGGTAGAGGCCTGCGAGTTGGAGGAGGGCTTGTTTCTGAATCTTACATCCCGCAACAAATTCCTTTCAAAATTCGAGTTGGAAAGGCTGGTGGCGGCCTGGCATGGTTGCATCAAGGCGCTTGTCAACGCCAGGCCTGACACATTGTTGGGAGATATCAACATTCTCCCTCCCATAGAACCCTTGGAAAAAAGGCGAGATCTCGCAGTCTTTTCCAACTTTACAGCGGAACCCATCGAACCCATCCTTAACTTTTGGGGAGACAAGCTAAACGCACCATTTAGGACCCGCTTTCTTCAAGTGGATCAGGTTTTCCAGCATCTCCTCGAAGGAAAGAACCTATGTAAAAGAGGCGAGGGAGAGAACCTTCTTCTTGTTTCGCCCGAGGCCTGGTTGGCAGATGGGACGCCCTATGAGAACCTCCCGGATATCGCTCGTGAACTGACCCTCATACTCACCATCTTCTTCCAAAATGGAGGTGGGTATCTAACCCTAGCCTTGTGCCCGAATTGGCGCAATGAAACCGCAGTTTCTCAGGAGGATTTGCAGCATCTCAATCAGTTTTACCAGATCCTGGAGGAGGCTGAATGCGAGATGTCCCAGTTGAAGGTTTTAACCCCCGAACACTTTCACCAGTTTTATTCCGAACTGAGACCGGGAGACCCCAAAGCATTTGAAGTTGGCAGAACCCCCTACAATGATTCCGGATTTACAGCAATCGGGAGTGCATGCTTTCGGGCCATGTATGCACGAAAACAGACGCCAATTAAAGTGATCGTTCTCGATTGCGACAATACCCTTTGGGATGGCGTCATCGGTGAGGACGGTCTCGAAGGCATCCGTATCACGCCTCCGTTTAAGGCGTTGCAAAAATTCATGTTGAATCAGATGAAACAGGGTCGCCTGATCTGTCTTGCTTCAAAAAACAAACACGAGGATGTCATGATGGTTCTTGAGAGGAGCACAGAAATGGTCCTCCGACCAGAGCATATTGTGGACACCGCCATTAACTGGGCGCCAAAATCGGAAAACATTCGTATCCTGGCAGAACGACTGGGGTTGGGATTGAACAGTTTCCTCTTTATCGACGACAACCCTTGTGAAATTGCTGAGGTCCGCACACAATTACCCGCCGTGCTTGCCTTGGAGTTGCCCCAAGACCACAACTCCATTCCCTCTTTTCTCAATCACATCTGGACCTTGGATGTTACATCACATACCAATGAAGACCAGCGCAGGACGGAACTCTATCGCAACCACTCCAAAAGGGAGCGCCTGCGCAGCGAAATGCCCAATTTGAAGTTGTTCCTGGAAAAACTGGACTTGAAGGTTGACATCCATGAACCCGAAGATTATGAGCTTGAACGCCTCATTCAACTTTCTCGGAGAGTGAATCAGTTTCACACCTCACTTTTCCGTCTGGACCCTGAAACCTATAAAGACTATAGAAACGAAGGCGGCCGCGTTTGGGTAGCCCATGTGGCGGACCGATTCGGCAATTATGGTCTCTGCGGAGTCATGCTTGCAAAACCCCTTGAATCCCGGCTGCATGTAGATGCTATGATGCTGAGCTGTCGGGCCTTGGGTCGCGGCGTTGAGAATAAGATGTTGGACTTTCTCAACCAGAGGGTTCAATCTCTGGCCTTGAAGGAGTTGGGGATTTCCTTTAAATTGGGACCACGAAATCAACCCGCACAACTTTTCCTTGAGACCCTTCTTGGATATAAACTAAAGAAAGATGGGGTTCACGTCTTGCCCACCACTCGGGGCCGTCTTTTGGACCCTGTGGATACTTCAAAAAAAGACAAACCATCCCAAACGCGGAAAAGTTCCATCCTTTACACCAGTCATGTGCCTGAAACGGTTAGGGAAATTGCCACATCGCTGAGCACAACGGAAGGTGTTTTGAAGGCCATTGAAAGTCAGACAAAATTTCAACCATCTAACCGCAACATTCGCCTCCCCAGATCAACCACCGAGGAACGCCTGGCTGGCCTTTGGTCTCAGCTTCTTTTTATTGAAAGTGTTGGCATTGATGATAACTTTTTCGAATTAGGAGGCACATCCCTTCTTGCCGTTAAAATGGTGTCTCGACTCGCACAACTCTTTCCTGTTAATTTAACCCTGGATGAGGTTCTTGAAGCTGGTTCCCTAGAAGCTCTGGCCTCTTTCATAGATCATCGAATTGCTGGCATCCCAGATTCCGGAGAGAAAAGTACTGTGGAATCCATGCTTCAAGACGCTTTACTTCCACAGGATATCCAGCCCCAGGGCCAAATAGGACCCAGACTCCCTTTGAATATTCTCTTAACCGGAGCAACAGGTTTTCTTGGCGCCCATCTTCTCAATGCTTTACTGCATGGAACAGCTGCCCGTATTACCTGCCTGGTTAGGGCGGAAAACATGAATCATGCCAAGAAAAGGGTTTTTGACAATTTGGCCATTCACGGTATTCCGTACATGGCCGCCGAAGACAGAATTCAAGTAGTGGCCGGTGATTTGAGCAAACCCCAATTAGGGCTTTCAGACAAAGACTGGCTTGAGTTGTCCCATGAAATCGACGCCATCTACCATAATGGCGCCGCGGTCAATTTTGCCTATCCCTATGCCATGCTCAAAGAAGTAAACGTGGCGGGCACTCGGGAAGTATTGCGCCTCGCATTCTTGAATCACACAAAACCCGTAAGTATGATCTCTTCTTTTGCCGTTTTTGATCGTCGTTGGGATACGTCGCTTTCCTTCGATGAAGCCGATTGCCAAAACAATCCCGAGGGCTATTACACCGGCTACGCTCGCAGTAAATGGGCGGCCGAGCAGCTTCTCATGGAGGCGTCTTACCGCGGGCTGCCCATCTATGTTTTTCGGCCCGGCGATATTACGGCTGATATTCATAGCATGAAAATAAACCAATCAGATATGATTGTCAGGTTTTTGAGGGGGAGTCTGGCTGTCGGACTGATTCCCAACCTACCTTTTGAAGTGCAATTCATGCAAGCCCGGCAGGTTGCTCGGGCTGTGGTTGCCCTTTCATCGGGTAATCCCGGGTACTTTCATCTCACCAATCCAGACCCCATTCCCCTGAATCAAATCATCGACCTGCTACGGGACCAGGGCCACAACTTGAAAGAAACGTCTTTTGATGAGTGGATTGCCGCCTTGAGAGAAGATGAAGGCAATGAATTGGAAGCGCTTCTCCCCTTTCTTAGTGCAAGAAATGGTCAGGAGTGGTCTCGACTCCCACGGTTGAATTCGAATCGGACTGTGCAAGCCCTTGCCAACCGCCAGATTTCCTGGCAGGGACCCAAATCAGAAGCTTTAAGAAAAATTCTCTCAATCATTTGTCATGGTATTGGCTATAATAGGGAACAAATAAACATGTCTAGCATAGAACTGGAGAGTATGCAGCAAACATGAAGAACTCCAACCTCCCACCGAATAAGGCAGCATGGTATAGCGTGATCGCATTAACATTCGCCAATATTTCGGCTCTACTTGATCGTCAGGTCATTGCCTTGATGGTGAGTCCCCTGAAAAGAGACCTGGGCATTAACGATACTCAGTTCGGTGCTTTAGCGGGATTTGGGTTTGTCATTTTTTTTGCTCTGGGCGCCATTCCCTTGGCTCATCTGGCGGATACCATTAATAGGAAATGGCTTATTGCCCTCTGCATTACCTTTTGGAGCCTGTTCACCTTCCTTTGCGGAT
>JBNKOV010000269.1:0-6982 GCA_050294955.1 Holophagae bacterium | reverse complement strand
GTTGCCTTCTGCGCGGTTGAGGGCGTTTTTTAGGAGATGAAGTTCAAAGGATTTTACCTTTTCGTCGAATGTATCCCCTTCAATCATGTCCACCGGATCCCCTACGGGACCCAGATCCAGATCTTCGGGACTGATTTCATTGGTAGTGTCTCGGTAAACCGCCCGCTCGATGATGTTCTTCAGTTCTCGAATGTTGCCAGGGAATGGGTACTGCTCCAAGATGCTTAAGGCCTTTTTAGATAGCTTCTTGCCTCTGAAAGCAGGGATTTCCTCCATGAATCTGTCCATGAAAAAATTGGCGAGGAGGGGAATGTCGCCCTTGCGTTCCCGTAGTGGTGGAAGCCGAATAACCTCAAAGGCGAGACGGTCGTACAGATCTCGCATGAACTCCCCTTTGTCCATTTTCTCCTGCATGTCTGCATTGGTGGCGGCAATCACCCGGGTGTTTACCTTAATCTCTTCATGACCTCCAACCCGGCGAAAGGTGCCGTATTCCACCACCCGCATGATTTTTTGTTGGAAGCTGGTGGACATAT
This sequence comes from Holophagae bacterium, assembly GCA_050294955.1. Taxonomy (GTDB): domain Bacteria; phylum Acidobacteriota; class Holophagae; order Acanthopleuribacterales; family Acanthopleuribacteraceae; genus JBNKOV01. Next base: position 6,446 of record JBNKOV010000269.1, on the reverse strand, counting down.
TGCCGATTTCATCCAGGAACAGGGTGCCCCCATCCGCCTGTTCGAATTTTCCCACCCTGCGGCTATCGGCGCCTGTGAAAGAGCCTCGTTCGTGGCCGAACAGGGTGCTGTCCAGAAGTTCATCGGAAAATGCAGCACAGTTGACTACCAGGATGGGCGCGCCCGGCTTGGCGCCGGCTTTATGTATCGCCCTTGCTACAAGCTCTTTGCCCGTTCCACGCGGCCCAGTAATAAGTATGGGCCGTGGAATGGCGGCTACTTTCTCTATTTTTGAAATAACCTCTTGGATTTGTGGGGAGCCGCCCACCATTTGGAATTTAGCCCGTTCGGCGTTTTCCCGTTTTTCACATTGCAGATTCAATTTTCTGTTGGCTTCAATGAGGTCAAGCAGCCTTTTGAGCTTGGGTAATTGGGATTGGAGGGGAACCTTGTGACTGTCTATGAGGTAGTCTGTGGCGCCTGCGCTGATAAGAGTAGAGCCTGAATCTGCGTCCTCCGCCGAAACCACCATGGCGATGGGCACCTGTTTGTTTGCCCTGCGTATTTGACTCAGCACCTTAAGGCCGCCCTGCCGGTTTCCTTCCAAAACATGGTCGATCACCAGTAGTTCCCAGTCCTTGCGTTTCATTTCTTCAAATAATTCGTCTCTGCTTCGAACAATTTGTATGTGACTTTTTTCCCCTGCCAGGGCCTCGAATGCCGTCTTAACATGGATGAGGTCCCGCTGAGGATCATCTAGTATCAATATTTTTTTGCCCATATCCGCCTTCCTGAAAATAAAATTATATTATCACCGCGCAACCGAAAGACTCCGGCACGCATGGGCGCCAGCCATATTTGGGGACCGTATACCATTCTAGATAAAAACCTGATAATTTTCACTACATTTGACAAAATTCACCATATCAGCTATCGGGGGATGGGCTGGTAAAGTGGATTAAACACAAGGTTTATGCCTGTGTCCTAAGTGGCACGAATATTGATTTAATACAAAGTGTCCCGCCCTTGGCGGGGATGTTATTTTGATAGAAGGAGACGTGTCATGGTATCTGAAAATGCTTTAGAAAAACTACCTAAAAACCCCATGATCCATCAAATTACCGAGGTTGTCGCCACTCGGTTGACTCAGGAGTCCGCATCCGAGTTGGAGGACGCCAACCAAATATTCGGCGCCAAGAACCTCGATGGCGGCACGCCGATTGTCATTACGCCGAAACGATCCAGCAAGGCCAATGCATTGGCTTTGAGCTTAGGCGTCCTTATGGCCTTTGTGGGCCTGTTTCTCAGCCAGATTCCTGGCGTAAAAAGCGTGATCGGCCCCATTATCTTTTCGGGTTTTGGCATGGTGACCTATTGGCCCATTATGATTCTTTTGTTGGCGGCGGGCGTTCATCCCCTCATTGTTCTTAAAATCCCCAGCGGCGTCTTCGCTCTCATGACCAAGTACGGCAAGTACGTTGGTGTTTACCAGGCGGGTCGTCACTTTTTGCCCCCCTGGTATAAGGTGGCCTATATGGTTACCCGTCAGTCAACCGCCTATAATGCTCCGGTGAAGAACTGCCCGACTGCCGACAACGTCATGGTGAAGGTTGATCTCCTGTTGGTTTTCAACGTAGAAGATCCAGAAAAGTTTGTCTACAAGCTGGGCGCTGAGAAGTTTGGCGATCTGCTGGCTTCAACTGCCGAAGAAGGGATTCGGAGCCTGGTTCGAAGTATCGATCACAACCACGCCTATGAGCTTCGAGGCAAGGGCGCTGGGGAGATGATCTTGAATTTGAACGAGATCTTTCAAAATTTTGGAGTCGTTTTCACCTCGGCTTCCATCACCAATGTGGTGCTTCCTCCGGATCTGGCTGGCGCTTTGGAGAATCAAACCGTCTTTGAGGCCAAGAAACGAGAACAGGAAAAACACCAGGAATACCAGCTCAAGGTTCTCAATGATAAGGAAGCGCTTGCTCGGGAAGAGCTTAACAAAAAGAACGAACGGTTATCCGCAGATGAAACCGCCAATAAGGAACGTCAGCTAATCATGAAGGAGAGCGCTGAAGTTGAATCTCTGAAGAAAAAGCGCCTTGCGGAAATTGAAGCTGAGCAATTGGCTAATGTGATGCAAATCAATGCGGAGGCGGAGCTGAGAGCTTCCCAGCTCAAAGCGAAGGCGCTTCAGTTGCGAGCTCAGGCCGAAGGCGCGGTGGCTGCCGATTTGGACGCCGTTCGCAATCATGAACTTGAGCTGCAACGGCTCAAGGTTCTGCAGGCCCTCGCTTCCAATGGCAACGTTGTGATATCTGGGCATAATGGCGATAATCTGATCGCTCAAATAACCGCAGCTTCCAAGTCCAAGGATATCATGGGATTGGCTGGTTTTGTGGAGTCTAGGAGCGAAACCAGCCAATCGGTTAAAGAAGGACCCAAAACCAAAGCCATGTTAGATCAAGCCTCTTAAGGCCTCTGATTGTTATCCGGAGGGAAGGCGTGTCGTAGGGCCGTCTTCCCACGCCTGCAACGCTGAAAATATTTGAAACGGCTTACAACTTCGCTTTTATATTTTCAAGGGTCTTGTGTTGGCATTCCAGAGATTTCTGAACGACGTTATCTTTGGATGGTGGTCTTCTCTTAGAAGCCACAGCCTAAAAGAGGCAGCCGTGCTAATGCACTTCCGATTGATCCATGCGCCAACTTAAAAAGAAAGAGCGGGATGTTGTATTCCCGCTCTTTCTTTTAAACTTTGTACTTAGAAAAAGTTCATGCTAATCCCTCACAAATCGTCATCAACATCTCTAAAACAGAGCAAAGTTTATGCCAGTGTGAGTGAGTTGTTGTAATTGTCTGTTGAGTATGGGATTATGATGTGGTTTTTGTTTGGGGGGATGATATGACGTGTTGTTGTCGCCACTGGAGGGTGGCGATTTTGCCACAAAATGGCTTTTTCTGCCATTTTGACGCCCTTCAAGGTTGAGGATTCCTTCGTTTTCTCACATTTCTGGCCGGATCGCCTTCACTGGAAAGTAGTTTCGCGTTAAAATGGTGGATAGATCAACTGGGAATCGGCTTGACCCGAAAGCCCGGGTTAAGATAAGATCTGTACGATTTTGATATCATGGAAACGAAAGGTAGGACAGGGTTGAATCACGAAGTAGAGCCGGAAACTAAAGAGGTAGATCTAGAAAAGCTGGAAGAGCGTTTCAAGACTTATCTTTATGCGCACAAGGGTAAAGTAACGAATGAACGGTTGTTTCTGTTGCGGACCATATACCAAAACGATGGCCATTACTCGGTAGATGAACTGATGTCGATGGTTAAAGATGAGGGGATGCGCATTTCAAGAGCCACCATTTATAGAACCCTGGATTTGCTGGTTCAATGCGGTCTCATTCGTCGTTTGGCGCTTGAGGGCCAGGAGGCTCGGTATGAAGCAGCGTTGACATCGGGTCATCACGACCATATTGTCTGCCTTGATTGCCAGAAGATCATTGAGTTTTTTAATCCTCAACTAGAGAAAATTCAAGATGAGATTCTAGCTCAGCATCAGCTAAAACCCGTAAAACATATTCATCAACTCTACGGAAACTGCCTTGTGAAGGATTGTCCGGAAAAAAAGAAGGGATAGTCTTGTAGCCAGAGCCGGGTGCGGCGGTGTCTTCATGTCCATGGTAACTGTATGATGAACCAAGATTTCCCTTATGAAGTGCTCGAAGAGTTTAGCCGGGGCGGATGTTCCGTCATCTATAAAGTGCGCCCAAGGGAAAGCAATGAGGGTCGCCAGTTTGTTTTAAAAACGATGACAATGGGCGACGACGATGATCAGAATTTTCAGCGCTTCTACATGGAATACGAATTTCTGCGGGCGTATCCCCATCCCAACCTCATTCATGTCCGGGAGTTTTTTAATGATTGGCATGGGCAGCCGGCTTATGTCATGGAATGGATTGACGGGGACACCTGGAAGAATTTTTGGAAGGACCGCTCGGTTCTGGAAAATATTCCAACTTTTCTTCACCTGTTCAAGCAGCTTTGCGATGGACTGGACTTCATCCATAAGCACCAGATCATTCACCGCGACTTGAAACCCCAGAACATCTTAATCTCCACAAAACAGGAAGTGAAGATCATCGATTTTGGGATCATGAAGGTTGCGGATCTGACCATGTACACCCATCGCAACACCTTCATGGGCACAGCCTATTACGTTGCCCCGGAGGGGGTTGCAGACGAAGCCGTGAATCACACTGCTGATATTTTTTCCCTTGGCGTCATCCTCTACGATTTGTTTACGGGTATGAAGCCCTTTCAGGGCCACACCCTGGGTGAAACCATCTATCAACGCCTGGTCAAAAAACCTCAGACACCTTCTCAAATCGCCGATGTCCCCGAAGAGTTGGATCCCATCCTATTGAAGATGCTGGAGCGGGATCCTCGGAATCGTTTTCAGTCCTGCAACGACGCTTATAGAGCCATGGAGAGCATTTTTGGGAAATTTCAGCCCAAGGCGCCCATGAACGACGGCGCTGAGATCGACATTCTCACAAAAGCCCCGCTGCTCCACGGTCATTTTCTGAACGCCTGCGAAGCCTACATGAAGGAAAAAAACACGCTTTATCTCATTGGCGGGGAGGGGACAGGTAAAACCACGATTGTAGAAAACCTGTGCGGAAGGCTTCACAGTGATGTGGTTACCAAATTGGATTGCAGGCCGGAAAGCACGGAGATGGAGTTCATGGAGTCAATTCTCCGCAACTTGCGTGTGAGCACTTCTTCAAATCGCAAAATGGAGCCCTGGCGGGAGATGTTGGCTTCTGCTCTGCCAGGTTTGCAATGGAAGTCTCCCAAGCAGGCGGAAACGCTTAATATCAGCACCATTATCTCGGCATTCTCAAAAATCATGATATCTGTTCGCGAGAAGACGGTGATTGTGATTGAAGATCTTCAAGACGCTCATCCTTCTTTGGTTCGTTTTATCCGATCTCTGGCCCAGTTGATCGGAAACCGCTCCAACACGCATCTCAACCTCATTCTAACAACGGTGAGACCGGTTGAGAATTTGGGTTTAATGGATGTGCCGATCAGAATTAATTTCCCCGATGAAATCAGCTTGTCGGACTACCTGGCGGATTTATTTGGCGGGTGCCAGATTCCTCTGGAGTTGACCCAGACCATGGTTTCTCTCTCCGGGTACAATATTGCTGAATTTATTCGGCTGGCTTCCCACTATCAATTGACCGACCAGTTATTGGTGGAAGACGGCGTCCTGATTCTCAATTTGGATGAACCTGCGCCTCCGGTGGAAGAGGTGGCCATGAACACCATTCCATTGGGTCTCACAGAGTTTTCCCCCGAGGAGATTCACCTGCTTGAGTGGATTGCCCTTTGCCCTGATGGGGTGGACCTCAATATTTTGAAATCGATCACCCAGACCGATATCAGCAGTTTGGGGGCGACACTAAACAAGGCTGGTAGTTTGGGTTTGCTGGAGCCTCAATCAACGGTTACCGATGGGTTCCGCTGGAAAGATGAATCGCCTCAGTATTTTCTGGTGAACTCCTTGACCCAGGATGAAAAAATAAGGCGCTTTCTTACACTCGCTCAAACGATTGAAACCGAGTCTCGCATGTACCTGGCCCATTCTCCTCCTCTGTGGTTAATCCTTTGTCGGCTTTACCAGCAGGCGGGTGACGCGAGCCGTGCTTCCGACTATGGATTTCGATACGCCAGGTACTGTTTTCAGAACGCCAATTACGAGCCCATCCGAAACTATCTCAGTCAGTTCATTCCCCTTGAAAAGTTTCAGGGGAATCAGGAGTTTTGGAGCATGCTGGCGCTTGCCCACCATACCGACGATATTTCTCAGGCCCTTTTCTACGGCAAGAAGGCACTGGATATTGAGGAGAATCTCCGTTCTCTGGCTCTGATGGCCATCTTGGAGTATCACGGCCTCAATGAGAAGACGAGTTTGGAGCATGTTCATAGGTTGCTGGACCGGCCTGATAATAAAAATCTTGGCATCCATTACATCACCTTGCTCATGCCGATTCTGCTGGCCTTGGGCGAAGACGGGGGCGCGGCTCATTTCTATCGTATTTTGCACGACAGTCTTAAAGGGCGGAACGATCTGTTTGCTACAAATACCCTGGTGCTGAACCGCATCATGCTGCTCATGTACAAACCTGCGGAGTTGATTATCGCCATTCGCGGGCTGGATCAGGAATTGCTTCCGCAAACCTACAGGAAGCTCAATCAATGGGCTGGTCTCAGTTATCAGGAGTTGTTTCAGTATGATAAAGCGTTGGCAAGTTTAAAGTGCATGGATCACGCAGGGATGACAGACCCTCGTTATTTCCGCGACCTACTTTTTCTTTATGTGAACTTTCGCAAGAACAATGAAATAAAAAAACTGATTTCCCTCTTTAGAAACTCCATGAAGGAAGCGCCCCATCTCAAGCAACTGG
>JBNKOV010000268.1:0-6982 GCA_050294955.1 Holophagae bacterium | reverse complement strand
TTTATCCCACTATTTGGCGTCTGATGTACAATTAGTAGCCACTTTGAGTGTGTTTAGGGGGACCTTGGGGTATGAAGGCTTTGTTTCCAGAAGAGGAGGGCTCTGGCGGATCTACGCTAGAAGGGACGTATTCAGCTCTGTCGCGACCCGTTTTTGAAATGATTGAAGCATGGGCGGCGAAGACGCCGAACCAATTGGCGTTAAAAAGCAAAAACGTTCAGTTGGATTTTGCTGATTTAAACAGGCGGGCCGACGCTCTGGCCTGTAGGCTTCAGAAGTTAGGCGTGGGTTTGGAGACGCCAGTGGCGGTTTGTGTTGAGAGTTCCCCTGAAATGGTGGTCTGTCTTCTCGCAGTTTGGAAAGCGGGCGGCTGCTACGCTCCAATCGATCCGGCTTATCCTGATGATCGAATTGCGTATATCTTGCAGGATTTGAATGCGCCAGTTCTTCTTTCGCCTCACGGGGCGCGCTTTGCATCGTTAAAGACACCAGTCCTGTTCACTGAGGAATCGGATCCCCAAATTGCGACCCCTTGTGCAGCAAGGGTTGTTGATAATTGCCACTTAGCCTATATCATTTACACTTCCGGGTCTACGGGCAAACCAAAAGGGGTTGAGGTAACCCATGGTTCGCTGTTGAATCTTGTTAACTGGCATTGTCGGGCGTGGGATGTTGCGGAGGCGGCGAGGGCCACTCAAATTGCGGGACCTGCTTTCGATGCATGTGTCTGGGAGATATGGCCCTATCTTGCTGCTGGCGCATCAGTCCACTTTCCCGATGAGGAGATTCGTTTGTTTCCTCACAAGCTCGTGGATTGGATGAAGGTTCAGCGTATTAGCCATTCGTTTTGCCCAACGCCTCTTGCTGAAGCTATTTTAAACAACGCGGATTTGATGGGCGCCAGTCTCAAGGTGCTGCTGACAGGAGGGGACCGGCTTCAAAAACGGCCAGAGGCTCATTTTTCGGCCCGTTTCATAAATGCTTATGGTCCCACCGAAAACACCGTCGTTTCAACCTGTTGCGAGGTTTCATCGGAGCCAATGGACCGTTTACCTTCTATTGGCGCCCCGATTTCAGGGACAGAAGGCTATATTGTAAATCCTACCTTGGAAAAGGTTCCCTGGGGAGATGAAGGTGAGTTGTTGGTGGGTGGCCAATCCCTGGCCCGTGGCTATTTTCGAAGACCCTCGCTTACGGCGGAGAAATTTATTCCCAATCCCTTTGGACCGGCGGGATCCAGGCTTTACCGCACGGGTGATTTAACAAAAGGCAACGAGGATGCCAGCATCCAATTTGTGGGTCGAATCGATTTTCAGGTGAAAATCAGAGGGTTTCGCATTGAACTTGGTGAGATTGAGACGGTCCTCGCACAGCATGCCGGGGTTCAGTCCTGTTTGATTCTGGCCAGGGAAGATCTGGAGGCCTATGGTATTGTTGGCAAGGCCCTTATAGCTTATGTGGCGCGGGGAAAGGCTAAGGCGAACGAGGCGGAGCTGAAAGACTTTTTGGGTCAACGTTTGCCAGAGTACATGGTTCCTACCGGATTTGTATTTATGGAATCCTTTCCCACTACGCCTAATGGCAAGGTGGACCGCGAAGCCCTGGCGGCAATGGATCTTTCCCATCTTGTCGTGGATCGAAGGGACCAATATGTTGCGCCTGTGAATCCGGTTGAAGAAAGACTGGCCAACCTCTGGGAGTCGGTTCTCGGTGTCGAAAAGGTGGGCGTTGAGGATCATTTCTTCAGCCTTGGTGGTCATAGTCTGCTGTTGGCTCGGTTGGGCAGGGCCATTGAGACCTCCCTTTCCATTTCACCGCCCATGACGGTGTTGTTTCAATGCCTCACTGTTCGAAAACAGGCCCAATGGCTTATTGGAGAATTGTTGCAGAGTAAATTGGGCGAGGCTAAGCCACAATCGAGAAAGGGTTTGCAGGTTCTGAGCCGGGAAAACCGTTCGCATTTTTCCCTTTCCTCCGCTCAAAGACGGTTGTGGTTTATCGACCGTTATGAACCGGGCAGTTCGGTATACAATTTGCCGCTGGTTTTTCGGCTGGAAGGTGATTTGGACCCAACCGCGCTGCGTAAATCGTTGGATTATTTGATCGAAAGACATGAAGTTCTACGCACCACTTTTGCCGAGGTGGATGGAGAGCCCGTGCAAATTGTAGGGTCGCCTACGACTGCGGTTTTATTCGAACACAATCTGGAAGGCCAATCAGAGCAGGATGCTCTTGATCTGGTGCGTGAAGAGGCCGAATTTGCTTTTGATCTCGAAAAAGGGCCGCTGGTAAGGTTCAACCTTATTCGGCTTTCGAGAACCCTGTTTTTGTTTCAGGCCAACATGCATCATATCATCAGCGACGCCAGATCGTTCCAGGTCTTTATGGAGGAGTTGGGCGCCTGTCACAACGCCTTTAAATGTGGTGAAAAACCTCAATTGCCGCCGTTGCCGGTTCAATTTGTTGATTATGCGGCCTGGGAGAAGGAGTTCCTCAATTCGCCTGACATGGAGGAACAGCTGAATTGGTGGGTAAGTCATCTCGCGGATCCGCCTGTGCTTGAGTTGCCTACGGATCGGCCAAGACCCAAGCGCCAGACGTTTCGAGGGCGAGAACTGCGGTTCGACATTCCATCGGCTCTATCTCGAAAGCTGGTTGTTTTGGCCAATCGGGAAGATGTAACCCCATTTATGGTCATGCTTGCGGGGTATTTGCTATTATTGCGCCGTTTCAGCAACAGGGATGATCTTGTGGTGGGTTTTCCAAATAGTAGTCGGGATAACGCTGAGCTTCAAGGTGTTTTGGGTTTTTTCATCAATACCCTGGCCCCTCGTTTTCAAATCTCCGACCACGAGACGCCCGGCGAGTTGATCAAAACAGTTCGCAATACCATTTTGGAGGCTCGGAGCAGGGGAGACCTGCCTTTGGATACCCTGGTTGAATCGCTGCAACCCGAGCGGGATATGAGTCGGAGCGTGTTGTTTCAAGCCGTGTTCTCATATTTTTCAAAAAGCGCAGTTGAGCCGGAATTCAAGGGCCTGAAGCTTGAACGTTGGTTCTTTGATAGGGGTTTGGCTCATTTTGACCAACTTCTGGTTGTTGAAGAGCTGGAAAACGGATTTTCCGGCAGCTTTGAATACAACGCGGATCTTTTCAACCCCTCCACCACGAAACGTATGGCGGATCACTACGTACTGATTTTACAGGAAATGACAGCATCCGTGGACAGGCCGTTGCACAAACTTGCGCCGCTCACGGAAGAGGAATCTCAACAGCTGTTGGTGGATTGGAATCAGACTGAAGCATTAACTGAGAACCTTATTGCGCCTGAGCTTTTCTTGAAGGCCTCCCGAGAATTTGCTGACCGACCCGCCTTGATCAGCTACCATTCTCCCAAACCCAGGTCCATCACCTATGGCGTCTTGGCTCACAGGGTAAATCACTTGGCTGCATGGCTTTGGAAGAATGGGGTTCGCCAGGAAACCGTGATTGGCATTTGTATGAAACGTTCTCCTGAGGCCATCATGGCCATGCTGGCCATTCATGCCCTGGGCGGCGCTTATGTGCCCATAGATCCTATCTACCCGGCTGATCGCGTGGCTTTCATGATTGAGGACGCGGGCATTGGGTATTTCTTTACTTGTGAGGATGATTGTCCTCGGGATTTGGCTTCCCACGCCGCCGGGGTCCGGATCCTTTACATGAAGTGGGACTGTATTTATGATGCAGATATGTCCCTAAACTGGAACGTGTTGGATAATCAGGAGCCCGAATCTTTTCCCCGTCTTGCAGGCGAGGAGAATACGGCCTATTTTATTTTTACTTCGGGTTCCACGGGCCGCCCAAAAGGGGTTCCCATTCGCCACAAGGCCTTGCGCAATTTCATTAACTGGTTCTGTAAGGCCTATGAGGTGACGCCTCAAGTCCAGGGGTCTCTTGTCGCGGGTCCCGCTTTTGATGGAACCATCATGGAAATATGGCCCTATATTTCAACAGGCTGTCCCATTCACATTCCACCGGAGGACGCTCGTCTTGATTCCCATCTGCTACACCGTTTTTTTACGGAAAACGGTGTGACCCACACCTTTTGTCCAACGCCCATTGCAGAGGCGCTTATGGACGCATGGAATCCTGCCGAATCAAAGCTGCTTTATCTCGTAACGGGCGGCGACCGTCTGCGCAAGCGACCTCAGGCCTCCTTCCAAGGAAAATTGATCAATGGCTACGGGCCGTCCGAGGCTAGCTGTATTGCTTCGTTCTGCCAGGTTTCTCCTGAGGGCGATCAACTTCCCGATATTGGGACAGTGGTTCAGGGCGCGCGTTTCTATATTGTAGACGCCCGTATGCACCTCACGCCTTTGGGGGTTCCAGGTGAATTACTGATTGGCGGGGTTTGTCTGTCGCCGGGTTATTTGGGAAGGCCTTCTCTAGCAGCAGCCCAATTTGTTCCCGATCCCTTTGGTCCATGTTCTGGAGTGGGTCAGCCCGGGGAACGGCTGTATAAAACGGGTGATCGCGTGCGTTATCAACCCCATGGAGGCGGTGTTCTGGAGTTTATCGACCGAATAGACACCCAGGTCAAGATACGGGGCGTGCGCATCGAACTGGGAGAAATTGAGGCCTGTCTTTACGGCTGCCCTCAGGTTGAAACGGCGCTGGTGATGGTAAGAGACGACGCTGGCGGAGACAAACGACTGGTGGCCTATGTCCAACCTGCTAATTTGGAGTTGGATCGGGATGTTTTAAACGATGAGCTCAGAAACAGTCTGTTGGATCGTCTTCCCGAATACATGGCGCCAGATTCCTTTGTCTTTATTGATGCGTTTCCGCTTACGCCAAATGGGAAAATCAATCGCAAGGCTCTTCCGGCTCCCGATCTCAGCCGAGGTCGTTTGGGAATGGATCTGGTTGCCCCGAGAAATGCTGTTGAAGCCGGATTAGCCAAGATCTGGAAAAGGATTTTGAATCTGGAAGAGGTGGGGGTGTTCGATAATTTCTTCCATCTCGGCGGTCACTCCTTGCTCGCTACCCGTGTGCTTTCCGCCATTCGAGATGAGATGGATTGCGAGTTGCCGGTTCAAACCATATTCTTAAGCCCCACCATTGCTGAAATGGCCCGTTGTATGCCGGAATCTAGCGGACATGCCAGCGGCATTCCCGTCGAGATCACGGGAGATGCGCGAATGGAGAAACATTGGCCCTTGTCTTTCGCGCAACAGAGATTGTGGTTCATTCAGCAGATGACGCCGGATCTTATTGCGTACAACACGCCTTTTGCGTGGCGTTTACGTGGGGTTCCCGATTTTGAGGCTTTCCAGACGGCTCTCAATTCCATGGTGGAAAGACACGAGAGTTTGCGCACGGTGTTCCGGATGGTTGGTGATAAGGCTGTTCAAGTTGTTTTGCCGGCCTTTGAGCCTGATCTTGAACGGATTGATTTAACGGATCACGCCCATGGGGAAGAAGAAGCGGTTGGCGTGGCGCGGAAGATTGCCGTTCATCTCTTTGATCTGGAACATGGTCCTTTGTTCAGAATGTGTATGGTCTCACTAGCTGAGGACGATCATGTGTTTATTTTAAACCTACATCATATTGTGACTGATGGTTGGTCTACCAGCGTGTTTCTAAAGGAATTGGCCATTTTGTACGGAGCGCTGCGCTCCGGGGCGTCCCAGGTTTTGGACCCACTGCCCGTTCAGTACCCAGACTATGCGGTCTGGCAGCGCAATTATTTGACCGGCGAGGTTTTAGAGGGTGAGCTTGCCTTCTGGCGTGACACTCTGGCCAGACCTCCCGTGTTGGAGTTCCCCAATGATAAGCCAAGGCCATCAGTAAAAACCTGGCGCGGCTCTGTAGTTCGCGGCCATCTTTCGGCTGATCTTGTCTCTCGTGTTAAAGCGTTGGGCTTGCGAAATGAGGCTTCCCTTTTCCACACTTTTTTAGCAGCCTTTAAAACCCTGCTTATTCGGTACACAGGCCAGGACGATTTTATTGTGGGTTGTCCCGTTGCAGGAAGAAATATGAAGGCCCTTGAGGATCAAATCGGTTTTTTTGTAAACACGTTGGCCATTCGAACCCGGATGGAACAGGGTGCGGTGAATGAACAAGGATTTATTTCCCTCCTCTCTCTGGTTCGCAAGGCAGCTTTGGAAGCCTTCTCCCATCAGGATATTCCCTTTGATAAGCTGGTAGCTGATTTAAATCCCGAAAGGGACCAGTCGCGAAGCGTCTATTTCGATGTGATGTTCTCCTTCCAAAATGTACTCTCCTCCCAGGTGACCATTCCTGGATTTGAAGTTTCGGCCTTCCCGTTTGAAACTGAGGTCTCTCATGTAGATTTTACTTTTGTTATTGAGGAAATGGGCGATGCCTGCGATATGGTTGTATTCTTCAATACCGATCTGTTCGAAACTAAGACCATGGAGCGCCTACTGGACCATTATCGCCTGGTGCTCGAAGCTGTGGTTGAATCTCCAGAAATTCCTCTTTTTTACATTCCGATTTTAACCGAAGAGGAACGAACCCTTTTGCTGTGCGATTGGGATGGACCCGTCCTGGACTGTCCTACCGAAAACCTTACGTTTAATCTTGTTGCGAAAACGGCAGGGGAGACGCCCGATAGACCAGCCCTCGTGTCCTTTGAGGACGGGGAGCGAGTGATCACCTATGAGATGTTGATACGCCGAGCCTGCGGCTTAAGTGAGTTATTGAAGTCTTTCGGTGTTGGTTTGGAGGACCGTGTTGGCATTTGCGTCAGCCGTTCACCCGAAGCGCTGGTGGTGATGTTGGCGGTTCATGCTGTTGGCGGCGTCTATGTGCCCATTGATCCTCTGTACCCGGAGGATCGAATTGCCTTTATGATGGAGGACGCCTCCATCCGATTTCTCTTTACATCCCGCCAGGATTGTCCCTTTAAAAATGAGGGAGACCACGATCGTTTCCATCTGTTTTTTATGGATGGGGAAGGTTTTGAAGATCGTGA
>JBNKOV010000267.1:0-6982 GCA_050294955.1 Holophagae bacterium | reverse complement strand
ATGGAGTGCATCAACTGCACGGCCTGTTTAGACGCTTGCGACGAGATTATGGAAAAAGTTGGAAAGCCTAAAAAGTTGATTCGCTACACATCTGAGGTAGAATTAGAGGGCAAGAAGCGCCGCTGGATCCGACCCAGGGTTATCGCCTATACCGTCATTGTCCTGGGATTGTGGAGCATTGGCGCTTATAAGCTCACTCATAGGGAAGGCTTGATCATGCGAATGATCCGCCCGCCCGGAACCAGCTTCACCTTAGACGAACAGGCCTATGTCACCAACCGATTCCAGGCCAAAGCAACCAACAAAAGCAACGAGGTCATGACCCTCAGGGCAGAAGCGCCCGATGGTTATGAGATTGTGACGCCCTTCCCAAAATGGACCATCAATCCTCAGGAAACAGGCGTCAACGAAATGTTCATCCGCAAAGATCGCAAAGACTTCTCGCCCTCGGGCAAGGAGAAAATAAACATTAAATTCTATCACGACGATGAGTTGTTGATAGAGAGCGCTGTCACCATTATGGGGCCTGTAAAATGAAGAACTACTGGAAGTATATTGTCATCGCATTATTGGGCGGCATTGCGCTGTTCCATCTCACCGCGCTCTGGTTCATTCGCGGCAAGAACTATGAACTCACCAGCCCGGACTACTACGCTCAGGAACTCAAGCACCAGGATATGATTGATAAACTGCGCGAGGGCAAGTCCTTTGTATGGGAATGCGACGTTGCAGAAGACGGTCAATCCCTGGTCTTGGATGTGAAAGACCTCAACGGTCAGGATGTTGCGCTGCACGAAGTGAAAGCAACCTTGTACCGCCCGGACAGCGCCGGGTTGGACCAGGAACTTCTTTTGGCCGCCAATGAGACAGGCCGCTACACAGCCCCTATCAACGCCTTGAAACCGGGACCATGGAAGGTTACGGTTTTGGCCAACCACCAGGCAAACGACGGCATGACCGAAGTGGCCTGGCAAACCCGAATGAGCGTGCGATGAACACCTTTCTCCTCGTCTTGACCGCCGGGTTCCTGGGCAGTTTTCACTGCACCGTCATGTGCGGCCCCTTTGTGGGTTATTACAGCATGGGCGCAAGAAAACCCCTGGCCAATCACCTGGCCTACCAGGCCGGGCGCCTTTCCTCCTATCTGGCGTTGGGCGCCTTAACCGGGTTGTTGGGACGAGGCATGTTCTTTCTGGGCGCCGTGGTGAACATGCAAAGGGGCATGATCATCTTCATGGGCCTGGCCATGATCGCGTCGGGTCTTTATTACTTTCTACCCCGAAAGAACCTGCCCGTATCATCGGGATTGCGACAGAAAATAGGCGGCTTGATCCGCAAGCTGACAGGAGAGCGAAACGCACCGGCCACCGCCGGCCTTATCGGCATGTTCTCCACCCTGCTGCCTTGCGGGTTCCTTTACGCCTTTGCATTAACCGCAGGCGCTTCGGGCCACCCTCTAGAGGCCTTGAAAATTATGTTCGCCTTCTGGTTGGGCACTATGCCAGCATTGGTGTCGATGGGATTCCTGACCCGCTATTGCTCCAAAAAGTTCTTAACCGGATTACAGAAGCTGGTCCCCGTCTTCCTCATTCTTTTCGGCATCCTGGCCATCACAGGAAAGTGGACGGCCTTCCCCAGCCCAACCGGCGAAGACCCCCATTGCCTCACGCCAACAACGGTTCAGCGCTAAGCCAGAGTTGCATCTGCGATAGCGGCCCAGGTTTCGTTGGTTTTTGCGGTTAGGGAATAGCATAGGAGCATGCCGCAGCCAAATCCTTTGGAGTGCCCTATTCCTCCGTGTAGGCTTTCATGGAAGGCGAGTGGACGTATGACCTCTAACACGCCCTGAAAATCTAACGTTGTGATTACAAGGGACCGACCTCTGCCGTTTTTGGTGAACCGCCTTTTTTGTAGGTTGCTGATTGCCAGGCTGTCCCAATTCAGATTGAATCCCTTTTTCTCGGCGCGATCATACAACCAGTTTCGAGCCCTGAGGGTTACGTCCTCCATGAAGTCGGGACTCCGGGGGTCCAGACCGGTCAACAAATCCCGGCGTTTTCCCCGCTCGCCCAAATGTTCCTTCATGGCTGTCACCGGGTTCACTCGCAGGTTGAAGCCCAGCACATGATGGGTTTTGAATCTGGGCCGATAGGGCCTGGTTTGAATGGACCATCCCGGGCCGGGCGCGTGGGGTTTTCTACAAGAGAAAAGGTGATAGAAAAGCCGGTTGCCATCAAAGGCGGCGCGATATAAAAAGTCCCGCTTCTGCGCCCTGTTATTGTAAAAACAATCCCAGATGCGCTGATGCTCCTCATAGAGCTGAGCCCCTTTGAACCTACCAGGCGCCATGAGCTTACTGTAAAACCACTGCTTCATTCACATCTCCTAAAGAAGCGGGCGAGCCCAGCATGGAGCCAGCCCGCCTTCCCTTTACGAATAGCCCAACTCGGAATCGCCAGACCCATCCTCGGTGGATGGCTTTTCCGCCTTACCCGAGCCCTCGTCGTAGCCCAAACCCGATTTGGTGTTGTCCTCGTTGTCGCCCGTGTCCCCGCCATCCTCAACGCCGCCTGCTTTCACAGCCTGCTGCTGCTTATCCGATAAAACAAGATCTTCAAATTGCGGTTGTTTTAACATGGTCCCTCCAAATTTAGAATGTGGTTCCGGAGCAAAATGACAATCTCCGGCAAGCCTGGCCACTTTGGGCCAACGGCTTTCACTCATGCTTAAAAGAGAAAGGACAGAAAGGTTCAGAATTATTTTGAAAAAAATGGCCGCCACTCGCCCTGAAGCTCAAAAGCGGCCCAGTGAAAGGGCGAATGAGATTCGCGCCACATCATGCGCTGGGCATGAGATAAGGCCGCCGCTGGATCCTTTCCTTCCATGAAAAGACCCCGGTAGAAATGGGTCATAAGACGCGCTGTAGCCCGGTCGTCCACATTCCATAAACTCACCAGGACCCGGGCCGCGCCGGCAACCATCATGGCGTGCGCCAAACCCCACACGCCTTCTCCGCGCACCTGGTCCCCGGTGGCGGTGCTGCACGCGCTCAACGTGGCCAGTTCTATGGGAAGATCAAGGGTTTCCAAAAGATGGGTTCTCAAAAAGCCATCGCGGGGCCTCCCCTGTTGATCATATAAGGACAATACGATTCCAGAAAGCTCCTGGTACTTGGGATGAATGAAACTATGCGTTGCGAAATGAAGAATGCGGTAGGATTTGCCTTCGGCCAAAGCATGGGGCTCCGCCTCGTATCCCAACATGGCGCGGCCCAGATCTTGATCCACCATCGCCAGAATGGCCCGCGCCTCTTCTCGGCTGTAGTGCAGCGGCGGGAGCTTGTCCATGCTCCGTTCTTCCAGGGTCCGCTTCAGGCTTTCCGATGGAACGATCTCCTTGGAAGCCTCCCCTGGCGGCTGGAAGACGGGATCGGCAAATACCGCAATCGTTCGCGGCGCAGGGGTTCGACGCGCCAGCAGCTTCCGCAGCAATAAGCCGTACCCCACAGAGGGAAGCATGGCCAGGTCCCGCGTGGCAATCAAGGGCTGATCTTTAATGGGCAACATGGCAAAGGGCAAATAGTGCAGAGCTTCGTCTTTCACAATCCACAACCGCTTTTCCGGGAAATCGGCGAGCATTGGCGCCAGAAGATGACGGGAGAGCCAGTCAGCCTTGGATTTCGCCTGCTGGCCGATCCCATCGTTTTCCGCCAATAATTGATAGAGCTGACCAACCCGAGCCTCTATTTGAGAACGGGGCGGCAGTGTGTAACATTGAAAGGCGTCGCGAGCAACCGCCCAGACAAAACTCCGATCCTCGCCCAGCTCGTAGACAAGAAGCAGGGTATCCTCATCCAACAGTCTGGTTTGAATGTCCTTGACTTGAAAAGTGGGCTTTGACGGGGCCAGGCTCCGAATCTGAGCGGCCATTGCCGCAAATTCGCGATAACGAGCCAGCAGAAGATCCCACATTTCCTCTTGGAAAGAGGTTGGCTCCACCCGGCCTCGGCTGGCCTGAAGCTGGTCGATGCGACGGGTGATTGCGGCCAATTCTTCCGCCGCCTTATCCATCAAACCGTCCACATCCGCAAGGCGGCCCGCAGTGCGAAAAGCCAGGCTCCTTGCTCGGTTCTGCTCAACGGCAATTAGGGCCTGTTCCTGCTCGCCAAGATCCATAAACAACGCGGCCAGATTCTCAAAATAGAAATCGCGTGAATGGGAAAAGCCCCTGCCCAACAATGGGTTATAAACCTTCATGCGCGCGCCTTCCAAGGCGTTCAGACATTCCCGCGCAACCGAAAGGGCCTCGTCTTTACGGTCCAAACCCAACAGGGCAAATGCGTTGAGATAGTGGATGTGAGCGAGATGATGCAGGTTCTTGGGGTGAAGCCCGGAGCGGGCTGTTTCCAGGAGAGCCAAGGACTCGTCCCATTCTTCCAAGCCGTTTAAGGTCTCGGCGATATTGATCATTGTATGGGCCGCGTTTTCAGAGTCTGGCGGGATCAGATCCAGGGCATTGCGATAATGGACCAGCGCCTCCTGAAAACGTCCGCCCTTGCGCAGCACCGAGCCGAGCCTATCGTAGGCCACAGCAAGACGCACGGCGTCGCCGGTTTCCCGGACAAGTTCCAACGCTGCTTTCATGGCCGATTCAGCAGCCCCCACATCACCGTCCAAGCTTAGCGTCCACCCATGCCAGATGCGGTTCCTGGCCAGTTTCGGGTTATTATCTGAATCCCGCCAGAAACCGGCGGCCTGATCCAAGTAGGTTCTGGCCAGTTGTGTGCGACCCATTTGACTGTAATTGAGTCCAAGACCATCGCATGCGGTTGCCTCGGCCTCCAACAACCCCTGGGATGCCGCCAACTCCCGGGCCTGGTCTTGAAAATTGATTGCGGACTCGTGGAGACCAGCCCCGGCGCAGGCGACGCCAGCCAACCGATGGGCAACCAACTCCAGAAGAGGATCCCCGCTCAGCTTTGCCAAATGGGCCGCAGTCTCCCAGGCCTTCACGCCCTGCTCCCACATGCCCATCTGCATATGGGCCTGAGCAAGACCCCAACAGGCCGCAACCAGGTGCAGGGTATGGCTCTCTGAATCCAGGCCGGAAACCAGGTCCTCCAACAACTGCAAGGCTTGAGAGGAAGAACCTTCCCGAAGCAGAGCAAGGGCCTGTTCTAAACGAGCCGAGACGTAAAGCTCTGGCGTGTCAGCACATTGATCAACCGCCTCTTGGAATGCAGCCCGACAGTCCTCTCCCCGATCCCTTAACGCTCTTGCTTCACAGAGCCTGGCGAATGCGGCAACTCGGGCGCGATCCTGAACCGACGAAGGTCCAGCCGCAAGCACCCGCAACTGATAATGGCCTTCGCCTAAATGGTTCAAGCCCAGCACTTCCAGTTCGTAAGTTCCGGATTCTTCCGCCAGGTAATGTAGCGGCTCCGGCCCCAGAATACGGGTCTGACCGTCCGCCGTGACCACGGCCTTTTGGGACAGACGCAATGTCATAACCAGATCTACGCCCTGCTGAACAGCCGCCAATCTGAGGTAATCTCCGGATTGCAGACGCAATTGATAGCGGTGGCTGGCTCCAGCAAGCAAGGGCTCTTGAACCAGATCACCCTGTTCTAAACGCCTCGCCGTGCGACACCCCAAAGAAAAGAGCGCCATGCAGAGCATTGCGACAATAAACCAATTCCTCATCAAACCAGGCCACATCCCCTATAGATCCATCCACCTTATTATTAGCACGAAGCGGCATGAGGATCACTGTGAAATCGCCTTAAAATCGTAAACCGCCACCATTTCGCCGCTTGCCGAATTGGCAAGCGTGGCCTTATACATGCCCGTTTGAAGTTGGTCTGTCATGATGGAGACGACAACCTGCCCCCTTTTATTAGGGGTAATCCCGGTCTTTTGAAGAACCAGAGCATCACCGGGGCCGTGAATCTCAAGGGAGAACGGGGCCAGATCGGGCTCCAGATCACCGCCAAACACCAGAAGCCTCAACTCGTTTTCCGAGGGCAAAGCCAGGACCGCGGCCCCTCTAAGACCGCTGTCGTCCGTGGGCATAAAAGTAGCGTAATCCGCATTCACAGCAGGAGACGAGCGGTTGGGGGAGATGAGACCAAAGGCAATTAAAACACCAAGCAGAAGCCCGGCGGCCAGGGTCATAGCGGGATATATGGCTCGCATCATAGATCGCTTGGGGGGAGTCTGATCCGGGGGCAAAGGACGTGTTGACTCGAGATGAGCGGGAATGGAGACATCCTCGTCATGTAATCGGATTAAGGTATCCGCACAATTCCGGCAATAGACGAGATGATCTCGAATCGCCGATTCCTCCGCCTCCGAAAGCAGGCCGCCCTCGAGGTAGTCCATAAGCTCTTCCGTGAAAGGGTGTTTTGCTTCTCCCCGCAATGGGTGTTGATTGCTCATGTCGCCTCCTTTTTCATGGCCAGTCCACCCTTTCCCGAATCTCCTTCCGAGCTTGGGAAACGTGAGATTTTACAGCGCTTTCCGTTATTCTGAGAATAATGGCAATTTCCCGGGTTGTCCGCCTCTCCAATAAAAAGAGCCTGGCGCAATAACCCTTCTGTTTGGGCATGGCCTTGATAAGCGTTCCGACTTCCTTAAGGGCCGCTTTATTTTTGAGCTGGACAAAGGCGTCCGGTTCAAAAGAGTGCGGCTCCTCGCCGTCAAAAAGGCTTATATGCCTCCTTTTTTTGTCGTTATGAAAATTAAGCAGGAGGCCTTTAGCCACTTTGAAAAGGTACTTATCGCGAGCCGTCACGTCCTCAAAAGGCTCCTTTTGGCTGGCCAGGTATTGAAAAGCATGGGACGTAATATCATCCACCTGAGAATCGGGACAGCCCCGTCTCTTGAGAAAGCCCCGGAGTCTTGCTTTATAATTGGCTAATTCATCTTCCCGTAGATCCAAGCGCATGGCTCCTTAACGCCGGTTGGGCCTTAATAACCTAGCA
>JBNKOV010000266.1:0-6998 GCA_050294955.1 Holophagae bacterium | reverse complement strand
AATACACCGCCATGCGCAAACAATGAGTCATGGAACGATCTCCTTTCCCAGCTTGGGGTAAACCCAATGCCATATTTTTTCGAGCGAATGGTCGGGCAACATCTCCCCCTCATGGGTCATAATGTCATGGCAAGCTATAAGCCCCAGTTGTATGCCTTCCTTAACAAAGCTCGGCGTTTTCATACATTCACCTCAAAACCATTTACCGGTATATCTTCTAGCCATAGGGTCTTGCGATTTTGTTTTTGGGGACCCCATAGGTAGGTGTGCCAATGCGCATGCCTGAGATGACCACAAGGGGTTCGTCTTTCCGCAAGGCGCCACTGGGTCGCCCGGCCTTTTCTTCTGTTGTGTTCCGTCGCGACATCGAGATTTTTCAAAGCGTGAATGCTTAAAAATGCGCCAAGGACTCGTTTAAAAAAGCGGCTATTCGATCTGGAGGAGGCCTTAAAAATTAGCTCACGGACGGGCCTGTCAAATGGCGCACCCATTGTGTAGATCCCGGATCGGCTTCCCACAAATAAAAGGAGTCGCCGAATGGCGATCATTTTTGGCGCGTCTTTCCACAAATACATCCCGGGTTCTAAGATTCGCCAACCCATAAACAAACACACGTCGCCTTTGGGCATTTTGACTGTCGTGGATTCAGGCAGAAAGAGCAAGCCAGATTGCGGCATCTCGACGGATGCAATAGGGTTGGTGACCGGATAAGGAGAAGACCAGGTTCGTATTGCCAAGGTTTTGTTTATCCAAATGGGATGGGGTCCATCATCAAAGATGCGGTTAAAAATGAGATTGACATAAAAGCCTTGATCAAGATTAACCGTCAGAGCGGGGAACATCATCGCTAAAAACTTGGGATAACTGAGATAACCCGAGGGCTTGCGGGACCAACGGTAGGAGATGTGTTTTTGCCACCACTCAGGCGCTGATGCTTGAGCATGCCTTCCCATTTCATTCCAGGACGTGGGACATCCGTTTATTTGCGGTTGAAAACCTTGATAACACTCAACCCAACCTGATTTTTCACCATAACTCAGGCCTACCATATGACCACATTGGAAACGCAGGGTGATGGTATAATCCCGATGGGCAATGAGCTTTGGAACTTCAAAGAATGGGTAATGTGGGTTGCATTCTAAACAAGCGATCTTTGGCAAGTCTCCAGGTTGCCCCGTGACGACGTGAAGCACAAGATCGTTCCATGCTCGCTGCATGATCTCATGAGCATTGGGTAATTCTAATGGAACAAGCATGCCACTTCCCCCGAAGCAGTTTTGTGAGTTGATGTTTTCTTTTGACTTCAACTCTTTCGGACCAAGAAAGAGTTGGTAGAACGGTTCATCAATTTGGAAATCTTTTACGGGTCATGGTCTCGGGTTAATCGTTCACCTGTCAGCAGGATATGCCGCAGTTGGCTACTTAAAGCTTGGAGGTTTTCAAGGCGAACCCCATAAGCCTCGATGACTTCCATCACGGTTTTCAACATGCCGCCGATAGCCCGTTGCTCTTCCAATGACGGCCAGGCCATGGTGAGGGTTTGGATCACATCCCATTTCGCTCGAGGAATGGCGGAGCCCGTTGTCACATTGGCCCGTTCTAGGAAAGACGGGGTTTGAATCAATCCCAGAAGATAATAGGGATCACAAAGCCCTTGGTTTGCACGCAACACCATGAACTCCACCGAACATGCCCCACCTTCTTTGGCGAAGTGATACCGCCTCATTTGGGGACGTAGACTACCAAACAGGACATCGTCTGGCTTAAATAGCCACTTCTTGAATCGCTGCCCTTTCGTACTTCTCACGCCCAAAAGTTGGCCGGTTCCCCTCTCTACATGCTCACAGCCAAGCATGGGGATGGGCGGGTTTTCCCTTGGGTTAAATGGGTCTCTTATCAAGGATACGCGAGCATGCAACGGCGCAGTTTGACGCCTATGATTCAATCCGGGATGAGGGTTTTCTCCGATATAGAAGTAATCAATCAAGGCGTGAAAATGGTCTCGGGCCAGAGTTATGGCATCTTCCGCTTGAGCAATAGCCGTTTCGATCCACTCAAGAATCCAAACAATGCGTTGCTGTTCCTTCATGGGCGGGATGGGGATCTTCAAGTTGCCCAGGGCATGCTTGTTAAAGGTAAAGGTTGCATTTCCACAAACACCAGGAAACAGCTCCCTTTCTTTGATGAGCCTCAAGTAGTGATAGAGAAAGAGGTTGTTCAGGTTTCGTCCAGCCCGTATTCGAAATAGAAAACTGACATAGGTCCATTTGCCGGACCTTCGGAACACGGCTGTTTTCCCCAAATGTCGCCTGCTGCCATTCCGCCAAATGAACAGAAGATCTCCAATCCGCAACAATTGAGACGGTTTAACTTTGTCCGGATCAATAAAGGCATGGTCTGCCAGATTCAATCTGCCATTGCTGATCAAGTTCGCAGTCGAAATAAGCGGCAGACCATTCTTTCTGCTGCGATCAATGGCGCCCTTTGCACCATAATCTATGGCTGAACACATCGCCAAAGGCTGAATCTTCCAGTGGGCAGGCAGTGGACCATTAAACGTCATAACCCAACCCCTTTAAATTATCTCGGATGTTATTCCAAGTAATCCTGTAATGCTTCTCAGCCGCCTCCAACTTCCGAAAGGTCTCACCGGGATCTTGCACGGGTAGTTGGGCTTGGTTCGCCACGTAGGCTCCCACATCCAATCTGTGCTTCATGGTCCTGATTTCATTTAAGTCAGCTAGGCGAGCAACGCCCTGAACCGTTTGGCGTTTGTCAACCAACTGGAGGATGCGTCGAATTTTATCCGGTGTCAACACGCGTCTTTTATGCTGCCTCTCCCACATGTGCTCAGCATTGACGAAGAGCGTGGCGTGATCCCGCTTGTTGCGCCTTAACACCATGATGGAAGTGGAAATGGCGGTCCCATAGAAAAGCTCTCGGGGCAAACCAATGACGCAGTCCACCAGATTCTCTTCAATCAACGCCTTTCGGATCTCGCCTTCTCCGGCCTTTCGGAACAGGGCGCCATTGGGGACTACCACACAAACGCGACCCGCTTCCAAGTGCATGATTTTAACCATATGAGAAAGAAAGGCGTAATCCCCCTTGGACTTGCTCGGGACACCACGGTGAAAACGCTGATAGGGATCTTCCTGGGCGATCTCTTTCCCCCAGTCCACTTTAGAGAAAGGCGGGTTGGCAATCACGACATGAAAGGTCGTGAGTTGTCCGTTGGAGTCCAACAGACGCGGATTGCGCAGCGTGTCTCCTTGTTGTATCACGCTTTGGTTTAAACCGTGAAGCACCATGTTCATTTTGGCCAAGGCCCAGGTGGTGGGCGTGATTTCCTGTCCGAAAAGGCCAAAATCGCAAGCGCCTTGCTTTTTTAAGAAAGCGCCGCACCGAATGAGCAGCGATCCTGAACCGCAAGTGGGATCACAGATGCGTTCTCCTGGGCGAGGATCAGCCAAACCAATGAGAAGCTCTGCAACCTCGGGCGGCGTATAGAATTCACCGGCTTGCCTTCCCGAGCCCGCTGCGAAACGTCCCAGCAAGTACTCATAGGCGTTGCCGATCACATCCATACTCCCAACCCGATCTGGCGACAGATTCAGGGGTTGAAAACCCTCCAACATCCTCCTCAACACCCTCACTCGATCCTCCAACCCGCCAAGCCGGGCTTCATTATTGAAATCCATATTGGAGAAGACACCCTCCAACGCCTTATTGGAAGCCGAAAGCTTGTGCAACGCTTGATTAATCAGGAGACCAATATTCCGGTTAAGGCGGTTTTCATAAAGATAGTGAAAGGAGCATTGATCTGGCAAAACAAATTGACCATTTGCAAGGTGACCCTTAACATCGGTGAGGTATTTCAGGAAGAGAAGGGTTAGGAGATAGTTCTTATAGTCAGCCGCTTCCAGATTCCCCCGAGAGGTTGAACAGGCATTCCAAAGGGCTTGATTCAGTTCTACTTGCATGCCATAGACCTCACCGTATGATGGAATGTTTGTCCGGGGCTCCAAGATCGCCCGTCCCTTTGAAACTGCTGGCCATGGGTGTCCATGCCATCCAGTGTTAACACGTTAAAGCTATTGGAATCCGCCCCAATGCCGAAATAGGTGTCTTCCATGCCAATCTTGGCGCCATTCCCATGGAGGATCACCGGGAAATGGGCATGGGTCGGATCTTGGAATCTTGGGCGCTCTTGCCAGTTTTGGGGGTCGTTCCCACAGAAGAACAACCGCTGAAAGACCTTTTTCCCAATCCGTTCTGCTTGACGCACTTTTAATTCAAACATGCTTTGATTGATACCTGTAAACCTCGAAATCAAATGATCCACAAGGCCGAGAATCTGGTAACGCTCGGTGGTGATCAGCTCTTGATTGAGGCTGTCAAAGGCACGGCAGAAAAAAGGAAAAAACAGGTGATTGCTGAACATGGAAAGCGGGAATCGACAGTCCGTTGGTTCTGCAAGACATAACACCTGATGGGATTGAAGATTCAAGCCAGCGCTGAGTTCCTTCAAGTTTTGATAGGATCGCTCAATCTCGGTCACCACATCCCGCTCGCTAAAACCAGATATCACCATGGCCTGAAAAGCTAGGGGTTGATGCTTGCCGAGGAAGGCTAGGAGATCTGGGATGGCGTAGCGGTGGAGATGAGAAAGATGGAGAATTGGAAAGCTCATAGAACCTCCCTGAGAGGGGGCACAAAGGCCTTCCAACGATGTCCCCAATAGGCTGGGACCGGCGCAAGACCTGGTAGCGTTACTAAACCATCTCCTTTGATGGGGAAGTTGTGATTTCTGCCGAACCTTGACATATTGATTCTGATCCGTTGCCTGTCTTCAACCGGAATCCATTCGTTGTTTATCGCAAAATTTGCAATTAATGCCGGGGTGTATAAATCGTGATCCTCCAAAGCGAGAAGAATGTGACCATATTTTTGGGGACGCCCTTTCGGTGGTTTGGGGACCACGCGCATTTTAGGATTCATATCAGTTCCACCCTTTTGGTTTTTGGAGCCCACGCCATTTTATGGCTCATGAACCAACGCCCCCTATAGTCGTATCGCTGTACAATCAGACGAGAAGGCGTCATTTGCGTAATGAGGTTCGCCGTTCTCAATGGCGCTCCCAAACAGGGCTTTGTAAGCGGAAAACGATTCGTGTGTCCATGAAGCACAAGGGTCACTTTGGAATAGGGCAGCACTGACCATAGTGGGGATTCCGTGAGTTGTGTTGGTGGGTGGTACCATGCCAGGAATCTGACCGGGTCAACCCCTTCAAGGCCTGAAATCAAGGCCGCTGCATCGATGCAATCCGCCAACTCACTCCCACAAATACTGGATTGTTGCGAGAGTGGATCGAAGTGGGTCAAGCTGCTAAGACCGATGATCTGAAGCGCATTTGAACCGAGGAACAGGGTTGAATTGGCCACGCCTGGAACATACGGCGTTCCTTTTAGCGGCTCATAGAAATGCTTCGAATAAGATTTCAATGGATCGATGTCATTCGAATCGAGATCCTTCGGGCTCGGGGTCACGATACATCGATCTGGGGAAAGCTTCAATCGATCCAGCATGCCACGAACCTTATTGTAGGCCTGAGAGAAGATCGCAGGAACCGGAATGGTGGCGATGCCCGTAAGAACCACCCCATCAATGGCGTGGAACTCGAGAAATCGCAACAGGACATCCAGAAATTGGTCCTCACACAATGCGGAGAAATCGCCGAGGTGTAGAATGCGAATGGGTTTCATAATCTGAAATCCCCCTTATGAATGCGTTTGATCCACACACGGAATACAGCCATATCGACGACATACCTTCCAATGGACGCCTCCTTCCAACAACCCATTTCTTCTCTTGAGTTTTGACACTTTTTGGCACGATATCTGATTTGGGCAAGTGTGTAAGGAATAAGCCGGCAGACTTTAGAGAGAAGAAAACGGCCCTCTTGAGAAAGCAAGGTATTGGCGTCCCAGGAAGGGTGAACTTTTTGGGTAAAAGGTTGAAGATGCTTTCCGAAAAACTGCCTGAAAACTTTCATTCGAACGACCCAGTGACGCCATATCTTCCGCACACCGATTACGGCATAGGAGTCTTCCTGGGAACTGGCTATTTTTTTCACACGATTGGTTTCCAAATCCAAGACTTTGGCAATATCTTTAAGGTAAAAGACACAATCCTGAGCGAGGAGATCTTCTGCGCTCCACTCTGGTTTCACACTTTTGAGATCCATTTCATCTTCATTAAATAGGTGAACTACTTCAGGCACCGTCACACTCCCCAAAAAATCCAGCTGATACGAAAAAAAAGCCCCGTGTGCCCCTGGAGGCACACGGGATAGGAGAACCATGAAAAAGCAACGAGAGGAGACCCGCGAACCGTACTTTCGCGGGCTTGGGAGACAGCTCCCCAATGCTCCTCACAATCATTGGGGAGATTCTGAAATTTAAAATAGAAAGGGGTTCCCGGAGGTTAGCCGATCCTCCGGGAACGGGCTCGATGGGTCCTTTCCCGCTCAGGTTCTCTTGCCTGGGTAAAGGCATGATCGAGCCAAGTTTGGAAAAAGGGGGGCCGGTTGCCACCGACCCCCTAGTGGAGGAGGCTGTCTCTCGTACAGCCTGTCTTCTTAATATTCTTTTTGTAATAGTTCGCAGGATATTATGAAGCTGAATTGAAAGGGACTCAAAGAGATTGGCGGAATTTGGAACTGACATAATACGACCCGGCGCATCCCTTACAAGTGATTCGGAAGTTTTGATGCAAAAGTCAGATGAAAGTGCCATTCTGGCTCCTTGAGTCCATTCGTAAATGCCGTTAATAGCCCGGTCCCACATAGAATTTTTTATATATGGCCTCCTCAACAACGAGAATTGTAGCTCCCCAATTAAGAAGATTCGAGCTTAAACTCAGGAACCCCCTTCAGCACAGTTCAGCCTACTCGAATTGAATGGGAGCAAGTCGCAGATTGCATTCCGGCGCAGAGA
>JBNKOV010000265.1:0-7013 GCA_050294955.1 Holophagae bacterium | reverse complement strand
CGATGAGCATCGCGTCGAGATTCGGCCAGCACCGCCGCCTGCTTCTCCCACCACCAGTGCTGTCGTCATATGGGGGCCCGAGATCCCACCGGCGCCACCTTCATCTGCTCAAACAGGCGCCGCCACCGCCTGTTTCGGTCATGGCGCAGCATTGGGTAACATAGGGACCAATGCTTTGGTTGGGGCAACAATCCGTGACGATGACCCCTAGCGTTCGCGAGGCGCCGCCTTTCAATTGGTGGATGGGCTGAAAGCTTGTCACTTCAATTTTGCTTAGACCAATCTTCTTTTTCATTGTCTTTCTCCTAAGTGCTTTCTAAGCTCTTCCCGAGGGAAGAGCCTGGTTTTTGGGGTTTAACAGATGCAGGCGCTGGCGATGGGTTCCCTGGTGGGTTGACAACCGATGATGGTTTCGATGCAGCAATGGGAGTAATATGCAGAATTGCCGCCGCCTTTAATCTGTTGCGCGGTTACAAAGCTCTTCACTTTTAATTCATTCAAATCAATTTTCTTCATAGGTTTTCTCCTCTCATAGTTTTCGAGTTGACTGGACTTAAATTAAGGATCTTCTTTCGCGAGAAGAGCCTGAACACGGTTAGCAACAGTCGGTAACATACTGACCAATAGTGGGATTGCAGCAATCCGTCTGGTACTGGGCAATTGTTGGATTGCAACAATCCGTTTGAAACTGACCAATGGTGGGGTTGGGACAGCAATCCGTCACATGCACGCCCAGTGTATTCGGTGCTCCACCCCTTTGATCCTGGCCAGTCACAAAGCTTTTCACATGAATCTTATCCAGGTTGATTTTCTTTTTCATTTCCGTTCTCCTTTTGTGGATTTTCTCGTGCTTGGGTAAATCCAAGGTCAGGACTCCCCAAGCAGTATTTCATGAGGTCTTGACTCATCTATAACGAGATAATTCTATTCTAGCAGAAAAAACGAGCGCTGCAAGTGAGTCAGGAGAATGAAACGATGTTCGAAAAGAAGGACCCAGTTTTGTCAGATAGATAGGGCTGGGAGCCGATGGACAAATAGAAGAAAAGCTCCAAATTCATCCTATTAAACCAAGTGACGAAAGGGGAGCGTTTTAAGACAAGGATGCATCAGGAGATGGCCGCGGCGGATCAGGCCAAAAAACCTGAGAGCGAAGTCGGGAAATAAATTTGATCCAGAGAAATGATTTCAACGAGGTTCAAAGCGGTTCAAAAAAAGTCGCCAAATAAAGAGAACCCTCAAGCTGGAGTCATTGGTTTTTCTGCTGTGATACTTATCATGGAGTTGAGCGGCGTCAAGAGGGTTAACGCCCGTAAAACGGGCGTTAACCCGGTCAATTAGCCGTTCACGCGCGCCTGAAGCGCATCAGATTTTGCGGTTACCTTGGCGACCATGTCTTCACGGTATTTAGCGAGGGCCGCTGCGATTTTTTCGTCGTGGGTGCTGAACATAGCCAGGGCGAAAAGGGCCGCGTTTTTAGCGCCTGCTTTGCCAATGGCCATGGAGGCGACGGGAATGCCGCCAGGCATCATGACGGTTGAATACAATGCATCCACACCTTTCAGAGACGTCGCGTCGATGGGAACCCCGATGACAGGAAGGGTGGTGTGAGCCGCAACCACGCCGCCTAAATGGGCTGCTGCGCCTGCGCCTACTATTATGGCTTCAATTCCGCGCTCACGAGCGCTTTCGGTGTAGGCGGCTGTCCGCGCTGGGGTTCTATGGGCGGATGAAACCTGTACCTCGAAGGGAACGCCGAATTCTTTAAGAACCTTAACGGCCTCCTCCATCACATCATAATCGGAATCGCTTCCCATTAAAATTGCCACTCTTGGATTGGTCATTGAGCTACTCCTATATCCCGGCGATAGTATTTGCCGTCGAATTGAATCTGGTCAACCAAGTTATAGGCCCGGTTGCGAGCACTTTCCGGGTCCTGATCCCAAGCCGTAACGCCCAAAACGCGTCCGCCGTTGGTTACCAATTGACCCCTTTCATTTTTTCTGGTTCCAGCATGAAAGACATGACTGTTGTCAAGTTGCCCCAAGTTGCTGATTTCATCGCCTTTCCTGGCCGAAGCAGGGTAACCCTCGGCTGCCATGACAACGCAGGTTGCTGCGCCTTTCCAGCCGAAATCCCCCTCGGGTAGTTTGCCTGTGGCTGCCCCGTGCAAGACGGGCAACAGGTCGTAGTCCAGAAGCGGCATCATGACCTGAGTTTCCGGGTCTCCAAATCTCACGTTGTATTCCAACACTTTAGGACCCTGATCGGTAAGCATCAACCCCGCAAAGAGCACGCCTCTGAAGGGATGTCCCTGGGCTCGCATGTAGTCCAGAATGGGTTCGCAGGCCTCTTTTTGAATTCGATTGGCCAGCGCCGGGTCTATGAGGGGATTGGGCGCGTAGGTGCCCATGCCGCCCGTGTTGGGACCCTTGTCGCCGTCCATCAAGGCTTTGTGATCCTTTGCGGTAACCAGAGGCAGGTAGTTGGTTCCATCTGATATTAAATGAAACGAAACCTCGGTTCCCGCCAGGAACTCCTCAAGAACGACTTTCGCGCCGGCTTCTCCAAACTTTCCATCTCTCATGGTTTCGGTTAAAGCCTGCTCCGCTTCTTCAAAGGACTGACAAATCACCACGCCCTTGCCCGCCGCCAGGCCGTCCGCCTTCACTACTAGAGGGTACTTGCGGGATTTGGCGGAAGTTACAGCCTGACTGAAATCCGTGAAGACTTCGTATTCGGCTGTGGGAACGCCCGTTGCGTCCATTACCTGCTTGGAGAATGATTTGCTTCCTTCCAACTTCGCAGCGTGTGAGACGGGACCAAAGCAGGGGATGTTCACGGCGGCCAGCTTATCGGCCAGGCCGTCTACCAAAGGTTGTTCGGGTCCGGCGACGACTAAGTCTATATCCTGTTCTTTTGCGAAAGTTGGAATGCTATCCAGGTCTAAAGAAACATTTTCACCCAGTTCAGCGGTTCCGGGGTTGCCCGGCGCAAACCACAGTTTTTCCAATAGGGGCGACTGAGCAATCTTCCATCCCAGGGCATGCTCGCGACCGCCGCCTCCAATAACTAAAACGCGCATAAGTCCTCTCCATTAAAACCATTAAATCGGGTGCCTGAAATGCGCCGTCCATGAGCTGGACGGCGCTCTTCGGCAATTGGCTTAAATGAGTTCAATACCCATGGCCAGACCGTTGCCGCCACCCATGCAAAGGGAGGCAACGCCGCGTTTGAGATCTCTTTGTTTAAGGGCGTAGATGAGGGTGGTGAGGATTCTTGCGCCGGAGGCGCCAATGGGATGGCCCAGGGCAACCGCGCCGCCATTCACGTTCACTTTGCTGGCGTCCACGCCGAGTTCGTCCACAACGGCGCATGCCTGAACCGCGAAAGCTTCATTGAATTCGAAAAGGTCTACGTCAGAAGGCGTCCAACCCGTTCTTTCGAAAAGCTTTTTCGTTGCGGGAACGGGGGTCATCATCACCCATTCGGGTGGCGTTCCAGATGTGGTGTACTCTACAATTTTTGCAAGAGGTTTGAGGCCCAACTCTTTCGCTTTATCGGCAGACATGATCACCAGGGCGGAAGCGCCGTCGTTGATGGTGGACGCATTGCCAGCGGTGACCGATCCGTCTTTTTGGAAAGCGGCGCGAAGGCGGGCGAGAGACTCGGAGGTGGTGTCCTGCCGAGGTCCTTCATCGGTGTCAACCAACAGGGGATCTTTTTTGCGCCGAGGCACTTCTACCGGTACAATTTCGTCTTTAAATCTCCCGGCTTCAATGGCGTCTACGGCCTTGCTGTGAGAGCCCACGGCGTAGTCGTCTTGTGCCGTGCGATCTACTTTGTACTTGTCGGCTACCATCTCTGCTGTCGTGCCCATATGGAAGTTGTTGTAGATGTCCCAAAGACCATCGTTGATCATGGAGTCGATCATTTGGCCGTGTCCCAGGCGTTGGCCTGCGCGAGCGCCTGGCAGCAGATAGGGCGCGTTGCTCATGGACTCCATGCCGCCAGCCAGGGCGATATCGAGATCACCGGCTTTAATGGCTTGGGCAGCTAGCATGACGGCTTTTAAACCGGAACCGCATACTTTGTTCACGGTGAATGCGCCAACGGTTTCTGGCACGCCAGCGTGGATGAGCACCTGACGGGCCGGGTTCTGGCCCTGGCCTGCGGTCAAAACGCAACCCATAATCACTTCTTCGATCTGATCGGGCTTCAGGCCAGACCGTTCAATGGCTGCTTTGGCCGCTACGGTTCCCAATTGAACTGCAGTAAGCGGCGCCAGTCCGCCTTGAAACCTTCCGATTGGGGTTCTGGCTGCGCTAACGATCACAACTTCTCTAGACATAAACAAAACTCCTAAAGCTTCTGTTTTTCGATATATTCCTGGTCGTTAAGATAAGGTCTGAGGGCCTTCGGGATCAAGATCCTGCCGTCGGGCTGCTGGTGGTTCTCAAGAACGGCGACCAGAGTGCGTCCTACCGCCAGGCCGGAACCGTTAATGGTGTGGACGAAGCGAGACTTTTTGCCGTCCTTGAATCGGATTCGGGCGCGTCGCGCCTGAAAGTCCGAGAAATTGGAGCAACTGGAGATTTCACGGTAGGTGTTCTGGCCCGGCAACCAGACCTCCAAGTCATAGCATTTCGCTGCGGAGAAGCTGATGTCTCCTGAACACAGCGCCATAACCCGGTAGGGCAGTTCGAGCAGTTGCAGAATTTCCTCCGCGTCCTTCCTCAGTTGTTCGTGTTCTTGGGTTGAATGGTCGGGATGGGTGAACTTCACCAACTCCACTTTATTAAATTGGTGTTGCCTGATGAGACCGCGCGTATCCCGGCCATAAGAGCCCGCTTCAGAGCGGAAACAGGGCGTAAATGCCTGGTAATTGATGGGGAGCTGGTTTTCTGTAAGAATTTCATCCCTGTGCAGGTTGGTTACGGGAACTTCGGCTGTTGGGATGAGGTAATAATCAAAACCTTCCAACTTAAAGCAGTCTTCCCGCATTTTGGGGAACTGGCCCGTTCCATACATGCTCTTATCATTCACCATGAAGGGCGGCAGGACTTCGAAATAACCCTGGCGCATATGGACGTCGGTCATGAAGTTAATGAGGGCCCGTTCCAATCGGGCTCCGTCTCCGCGCAATACGCAAAAGCGTGCGCCAGTTACTTTGACCGCTCTTTCAAAATCCATGATCCCCAGATCCTGGCCCAGGTCCACATGGTCTTTTACGGTGAAATCAAATTTAGCCGGCTCTCCCCAACGATCTACTTCCACGTTGTCATCCTCACCTTTGCCGATAGGCGTTGTGGGGTCTAACATGTTCGGGATCCAGGTGAGTATTTCGTGGAGGGCTTCTTCCGTCTCCGCCAATTGGCTGTCCAGGTCCTTGATGCGTTCTCCAATTTCGGAAACGCGGGCCTTGATGGACTCAACGTCTTTGCCTTCTTTCATCAGTTGGCCGATCTGTTTCGATGTGGTCTTTCGCTCTTGCTTGTACTGGTCTGATTCGGTAATTAATTGACGGCGCGTCTCGTCCAACTCCTTGAATTTAGAAAGGTCCAATTTGTTGGCGCGCGCTTCTAGCATGGCTTCTACAGCCGCCATGTCGTCTCTGAGCAATTTAATATCCAGCATGTGATCCCCACTCATCTTCCGGAAAATATACCGCCGTTTGGCCGTTTTCCTGCAACGAACCTCCAGGCTCAACAGTCTGCTAGTCTAGCGTATTCCGGCCCATTCGTCAGTAGGAAGTTGGGTAAAAAATGCAGGAATGGCGACCTTTCGGTCTTAAGTTTGGGGCGGAAACCGATGAAAGCCATCGGATTCGAAGACATGGGTTCCCTCTTGGACCTGCGCAGCAACATTCACCATCGCTTGGGCCACCTGGGCGCCTGAAACAACCCGATATTTTTTAAGCGGACCCCACAGAAGCGGGCCTATCAGTTTTGCCGCCACATTCATTGCAGCCTCTCCAGGTCTGCGCTCTTTGCGTCCGTCATGCATGAGCGAGGGGCGAAAAATATTTAAACTCTTAAGCTTAAGAGCCTCCAGGTCTTTCTCAACCTGGCCTTTTACGTTCAGGTAGAAGTTGCTGCTTTGAGGATCGGCGCCCAATGAGGAGACAAGGAAAAAATGGGCTTCCATCTTTTTAGCGAGCCGACCCAGGTTCATGACGTAGTGGTAGTCTACTTTTCGAAAGGCTTCTTTGGAACCCGCTTTTTTCATGGTGGTTCCCAGAGCGCAAAAAACCTGGTCTGCTTGAAGGTCAGGAATTTGAAGGTCTTCAAAATCCACGATGTGTTCCGAAACCCGTTCATGATCCATGTTCAATGGGCGCCTCAGAAGCAGGTTCACGGTTTCGTAGCCCGGGTTGGAAGCAAGGCGTTTCAATAACTCACCACCCACCAGGCCAGTGGCTCCAGCAATCAGGGCGCGCATTTGTTTTTCCATAGCTTCCAACCACTCCGTCTATTATTTGAAAACCTTGCCTACGATCCAGAGCAGGATTACAGCGCCTATGAATGCTGTGAGGAAAGGGCCAAAATCGCCGCCGATGCTGAGTTTCAGCAGAGAAAACAAGTAGCCGCCCAAAATACTGCCCACAACGCCAACCACGATATTTCCCAGAACGCCATATCCGCGTCCTTTCATCAAGAGGCCAGCGAGCCAGCCTGCAATGCCGCCAATGATCAGAAAATAGATCCACTCCATAATTGAACCTCTCCTTCGCTTTAAGATACGAGACAGCTCTAAAACTAATGGGCTTTTTCATGTTTGTCAATAAATTATGACGGGGCTTCAGCCACAAGTTAATAATTCTCGTTTGTTAGGAGAGTAGAATCTGGTAGGATACCAGATTGTAGATTTGAATAACAGATATGTCAGGGTTTGACTAAAGGAGTTCCATCATGCTGAAGAATATCTGGGGTTGCCTGCTGGTTCTTACTGCATTTTCGGCGCTTGCAGCCGATAGCCAACAATTTCGAGGACCCGCGAGGGATGGCCGCTTTAAT
>JBNKOV010000264.1:0-7040 GCA_050294955.1 Holophagae bacterium | reverse complement strand
ATATGGCGTTGTTGGCAATGGGCCGACCAATGGGAATGCGGGCGTCAGTGGATTCAAGCCTATGGGCCGAAGACCAAATGGTGGTTTCGGTGGGACCATACATGTTTGTGATGCGCTTGGCCCCAAACTCCTTTAGTTTTTCAGCCAATTCTTCTGGAAATGCCTCACCGCCAATGTAGAGATTGGGAATGCGGCCCAAAGCGCGTCCGTTTTCTTCATTTAAAGTCAGCATGCCCGCCATGGAAGGGGTGCATTGCATATGGGTGACGCCATGTCTCGCCACCAGTTCCTCGAAAGAGACAGACTCACTGCCAACAGCAGCCTCAGAATTCAAATTGGCCATGGCTCTCAGACGAGCGAGATGGGGAAGGTTCTCCAATGTAAGCTGAGTTGGCGCGCCAAAGTCAATTAAACAAGCGATTTCTCCAACGCCAATCGCCTTTAGCGAATCGACCATTTTCATGCAGGTCTCTGGCGTTCCAAACAGGCCGCTTTCTGCGTAATAACGCTCAAACGCATGATCCAAAATGGCTTCCTGCTCGTGATGGGTGAGATGAGCAAAACTGTCGTCTGTGGTTTCATCCACGCCCTCAGGTCGGTTGAAGGCCGGAAATGACCAGGCGTATTTCTTCAATAAATACAGGGTGGTGCGCAAGTAGGCCTTTAACGGCTCCTTAACAACCGCCTTCACGGTTTCATCGTCCTCACCTACAAAAGTATGCAGCATCAGGCTTACAACGCCGCCTTCCGCTTGATGCCCAGCCTTTTCCCTGGCCTCTTTATAGATCGCCAATTTGGGGACCAGCTCCTCTATGGATTGCCCCAACAAATGGGTGAGGATATTGGCGCCGACCTCCCCAGCAATCCGATAGGTTTCCGGGTTGCCCGCAACAGTGATCCAAATGGGAAGCTCGGGCTGGATGGGCCTGGGCAAGGTCTGAACCTCAACATCTTCCAGTGGTCCTGGAAAACGATGAGACTCCCCACGCCAAAGCTTTCGGAGAATCTCCAGATCTCGAACCATGGCCTGCTTTGCATCTTTATAGTTCTCCGGTCTTAATAGGAAATCGTTGGGTTGCCATCCAGAAGCCAGAGCCAGATCCACTCTGCCATCGGAAAGGTTGTCCACCACAGACCACGCTTCAGCCACCCTAACGGGGTGATGAAGCGGCAATACTACGCTGCCAGATCTTATTCTCACCTTGGAGGTTATGGCCGCAACTGCCGCCCCAGTCACGGCGGGATTGGGGTATAATCCGCCAAATACATGGAAATGACGTTCCGGAGTCCACACGGCGTTGAACCCGTTGGCGTCGGCAAATTTGGCCCCTTCAAGCAATAACTCGTATTTTTTTCGGCCCTCTGCGGAACTGTCTGCTGAAAAGTAGAACAGTCCAAAATCCATGGGCTTGCGTTTGTTCTCATCTAAATTTTCCAACGGGTTTTCGCTGGCATCATAAAGCACAACCTTAAAGCCCCTGGAAAGGGTCCAAAGCAGCTCCAATACACATATGTCGAAGGACAGGCTAGTGACCGCCAACCAGCAACCCGGCGGTTGAAAGGGCGTATGGGCGTCCATGGCCGTAAAGAAGTTCATGACATTGCGGTGACTCACCACAACGCCCTTGGGTTTCCCGGTTGACCCTGAGGTGTAAATGACATAGGCGGATTGTTCAGAGAAAAAAGCAATCTCCGGATTTTCAACCTTATCTTCTTTTATAATGTCTACATTGATGATATTCGCATCAGGCAAATTACGCGCCAGATTTGTATTGGTGACAATCCACTTCGCGCCAGAATCCTCCACCATATAATGAATTCGTTCATTGGGGTAGGTTGGGTCCAAGGGCAACCAGGCGCAGCCAGCCTTCATCACGCCAAGGATGGCTGCAGGCATATGGAAATCTCTTGGTAGGCAAACGCCCACAAGGCTGTCTCGTTTCAGGCCGGCTTGGATCAGTTGGTTGGCTACATGATTGGCCCTGTTGTTTAACGCCTCGTAGTCAAGAGACTGATTATCTCTCACCAACGCGACATTTCGGGGATATTCAGCCACATATTGCTCGAATTGGCTGTGAATGGCATGAGAGCAAGGATAGGGGGTAAGCGCTGGGTTCCAATCTCTCAATATTCGGTCTCGTTCCTCAGGCCCAACAAAGTGGAGTAGGGCGACGGGCCTTTGCGGTTGAGCCGCGACCTGCTCCATGAACACCCTTAAATGGGAACAAATGGAAAGCGCTACGTCCTCAGAGTAACGATTTGCGTCGTAAATCATACGGCAGGAGCCTGTGCCTTCTGAAACCGCCAGAATGAAACGATCCCCCGGCTCCCCTACAAAGTGCCGATCCGGCGGCTCCAAAACCATGGATACCGAAAAGACCTGTTCTAATGTGACTTGCATATTGCGTGTGGCTGGAAACCTGCCTACAAGATCGCTCATAAAGGTTTTCCGCTTACGCAATTTCCTCCATTCCAGGGTAAAGCGGGCAAGCTCTTGCTCAAACCCCAAATACGAGCCCAGATTGATTAAGAGTGGAACTCGGCTAAACGCCCATAATGGAAGCTCTCCAATCATGTCAGAAAGCCCTGATTCTGAGTAACCTATATGGAAACGGCTTTTCCCAGACAACATCGCCAGGTAAAGAGCAAAAGCGCATAAAATAGCATCGTCGCTTTGGAATTGTTGGCGAAAAGCATCAGGCAGTGGAACTGACAAATCTACGGGAGCGCTCTCCACGGTCGTCTCTCTATGTTGCACAGGAAAAGGCAGTTCAGACGGGGTTAGGGTCGCCAATCTCCGAGTCCAAAACCGTTCATGGGGCGCAAGAGTCCGATTCAGCTCGGACAAGGCTTTAAGTTGCGTGGCAGAAGGCAGATCTAGCTGTGAACCTGGCGTAATTTGAAGATTGTCCAAAACCTCGCCAAGAGAAAGTTCTGCGCCCCAAAGATCGCCAAATGATTGAAGCGCCAGTAGCCCCTTCCCTGTTCCCACAAGGATTTCGTCCTCAACCTTTATGACCCGTCCAGGTTCAGCCTCGCCACCCAAGGCTTCAGCTTTTCGAACCTCTATGAGGCGCCCATTGTGCCAGAGCCGCGCCATCCCCAGGGGGTTTTCATATCCGCCATAGTGCAAACCTCGAACCAGCCGCTCAAGCGCTTCACTGTCTCGACGCCAATCAAAAATGCAGGCCGAGGCGGGCCGGTCATTACGGGCAAAGTAGCGATACTGGCCATGATCCTGAGCAACTGAAGTAAGCCTGCCAGCCTCCAAATCCTGAACCAATTTCAAAAAGGACTGAATCCCAGCTTCAAAACACCGAGTATTCAAGGAAAGCGCCGTTTCAGCGCGATCAATCTCAAAGCGCTCCTGCACCAGGATATCGCCCTGATCAATGCCCGCCGTCATGGAATGCCAGGTTATGCCGTAATCCGTTTCACCGTTTAAAATGGCCCAGTTCGGGGTGTTCAATCCGGCGTATTGAGGCAAGGGACCATCGTGAAAATTGATGGCGCCTCGCTTTGGCCAGGCCAAGATATCTTTTGGAACCAGCGACAACCAAGCCATGCTGAAAAGAAAATCAAAGGGTTGCTCACTCAGCGCAGCCCAAAAATTGCCCTTGGGCTCAATAACTCGAATCCCACGCTTTTCTGCCCAGGCCGCCGCTGCAGAATCCAGGGTAACCACCCCAAGAATAGCGTGATTCCGACGAAGCAGCGTCTCACCACACTCAATCAGCAGATTTTTTCCGCCTACCAGAAAACAACGAAAATTCATCCAGCGCTCCAAGGACCCCTAACACCTATGGGCAGCATAGCTTAAGGCGATCATTAAAGCAAGTGCCCCACTGTGAATTAAACAAATGAGAGATGATCCTCATCCGCCTGCAAATATTCCAGTAAAAACCGATTCTTGCGATCCGCCACACAGTGATGGGCGCAATGAATAGACGGATCCAAATTTGCCAGCGCTTGAGTGCAATCTTCGCTCAACCAGAACTCCCGAAAGGATTTATCCCTAATAGAGCCCAACATGCCCGACGGAGTGTAGGCTTTGTCCTGACATGTATACACGTTCAGGTCAGCCGCTATGATCGTCAAGAAGCGAGAAAAGGGACAGGATCTATAGTCCTTCTCAAATCGGTCCGGCATCTCGTGATAGGCGTTCACAATCTTGAAATGTGAATCCTCGCATTCCGCCCTTGCCTTATCGATCGCCCGATTCACGTCCTCGAAAAAAGGCGCATGGTAGGCGTTGTTCTCCGCCCCATTATTGCTCACAACGCAACCGGAAATTTTTACGTGATCTACCCCGGCATCTTTAATCTTCCTCACAAAATCCTGGAGATGGGGGTGGTTTTTGATATCCACATTCAAACTGACCCCAAAAACCGTGCTGCCCTTTATCTTTGCAAAAGCGGCCAAATTCTCGGATATCTTGCTGAACTCCCGGCCCTTCACCCCACGGTAATACGCGTAACTCTCGTCATCCCAACCGTCCATGGAAACACGAACCCATGAAGCCCGGTTGGCGAGAATCTCAGCTTTTCGTCCGCGAAGCAGCGCGCCGTTGGTGAGCAGGGCCGTTTTTACCCCGCCCTGGTCCAAGAGATCAAAGAACTCTTCGAAGTATTTGTAGGTCAAGGGCTCCCCTCCCCCTGAGAAGGTAACTGCTTTCACCTTCATCTCCGTGAGATCCCGGGCAATTTCGAGCATTTTAGGTCTGGGGATGTAGTCTCTGGTATCCAAGCCCTCACCGAGGGAGATGGCGGCGTCGTTTTGATATCCGCAATACCAACATCTGTGATTACATGTATTTGTAGGCTTAATCCGAATGTGGATTGGGGCGGTTTGTCTTCCATGAGCCAGGTCCTCTAACTTTTCTGGGTAATGAAAAAACTTCATACTGGAATAATACGCGCCCATAATCACCCCAAACCGGACTACTCGCTCATCTTTATCATCTTATCACAACCACGTCCAAAAGTTGTATGATAGAGACGCTTGTGAAGAAATAAGCTGACTTCCAGGGTGATTGCTTGAGCAAGATTCACATTTTTTTTGACAAGGGAACCATACTCCTGAAAAATGTCTCGCAGGCGCAGAAGGCATTTTTACAGGGCTGTAAATGGGACGAGCGAGTAAACCTGTTTCGAGCGCCAGCCAACAAGTACCGTGACATTTTGATGACCCTGCACGAAAAGAACATTCCCTTTGAAGACAACGCCCGTGAATTCAGTCCCATGGACCTTCCTGCCAGAGAAATCATTGCACCCAGACCTTATCAACAGGAAGCCATGAACGCCTGGTGGAAAAACGGGCGACAGGGCGTGGTGGTCTTGCCAACCGGCGCAGGCAAGACCATTCTGGCG
This sequence comes from Holophagae bacterium, assembly GCA_050294955.1. Lineage (GTDB taxonomy): Bacteria > Acidobacteriota > Holophagae > Acanthopleuribacterales > Acanthopleuribacteraceae > JBNKOV01. The sequence continues at coordinate 1,671 of JBNKOV010000264.1, read as the reverse complement.
GTTATGCTCATGATCAAGAACCGCCGACCCACCTTGATCCACGTGCCAACTATCGATCTCATGCACCAATGGCATGCCGTGCTATTAAAATTCCTCGATGCGGAGATCGGGCTCTGGGGCGGTGGTTATAACGAGACGCAGCCCATTACGGTGTCCACCTACGATTCGGCCCTGCTCCATGTCAATTCAAGGGGCAACCAGTTCGGCCTGATCATTTTTGACGAGTGTCACAGGCTGCCCGGCGATCAATACCAGTTCTTGGCTTTAAGCAGTTTGGCCCCTTTTCGCTTGGGGCTAACGGCGACGCCGGAACGGGCGGATGGCAAGGAATCCCGATTGTATTTCTTAAGTGGATCTCTTTGTTATCGAGCCAATATTCACGATTTAACCGGCAAGACCCTGGCCCCCTATGAGGTGTTCACTATTGAGGTGGATATGAACATGGAGGAGCGTGAAGCCTATGAAGAAGCCAATGCGGAATATTTGAACTTTCTGCAAACCGAGCAGATCTCTCTCAGCGGTCCAAGAGGATGGCAGAACTTTCTTTATAGAGCCAGCAGAACCCCAGAAGGGCGATCAGCCTTCAAGGCCTGGATGCGTCAAAAAAAGCTCAGTCAGGCCTCTGCCGCCAAGGACGAAAAGGTTTGGGAATTGCTTCAACAACATCGCGGGGACCGCATCATTATCTTTACTCAGGACAATGAAATGGCCTATAGAATTGGCAAGCAATTCCTCTTGCCTGTGATAACCCATCAAACCCGGCTGAAGGAACGGGAAGCCTTCTTATCAGCCTTTCGAAACGGCCAATACGCCATCCTGGTAACCTCCAAGGTGCTCAACGAAGGGGTTGACGTGCCGGAAGCAAACGTAGCGATTATTGTTTCTGGCAGCGGCAGCGTAAGGGAACACGTTCAACGGCTGGGCCGCATCCTTCGGGCAAGACCGGGCAAAAAGGCCATTCTTTACGAACTCATTTCAACAGAAACCCGAGAGTACTACGTAAATATCCGCAGGAAACAACACCATGCTTACCAAAGACCTGGTTCGGTATAGAGTTCGCAAAGACAAAATTCATCCCCGTTTCATCGATCCAGACAATCAGGATCTTCTGGAAACGGCAGCGGAGTTGATCTTCATTTTTGAAAATGGCGAAGGTCAGTCCAGGGAGGCAATCAGCGAACAAACCGCACAGATCATAGACGCCAGCCCATGCGAGGCAATCATCAGCCGTGGATTTGAGAAACTGCTCTTTGACCGAACCGAGTTCCAAGAACCTGTAGACGAAGACATGCCTGCGTTGCGGGACAACGTATTCAGCCAAACCAGCCAGGCCCTTTCGGAGCAATCTTTCGACGACCGACAGGCGTTTGAGGATTGGGTCGCCCAAAACTTTGGGAAACCCGCAAAAGAACTGGGAAAACTCCTGTACTCCGACCTGCCCGGCCTCCATCCCCTGGTAGAATTTAAACCCATTAAACCGCTTCAACTCATGCATCGCTACAATACCGCTCAAGTGCAATGGCTGTTGTTAAATGCCCATAGGTTAACGGTTACGCTCACCGAAACCACGCCAGCGGCCATGCGCCAACTGCTTAAATACCTCCGCTTTACCCAACTCCTCGCCCACACAAGCCGCTCGGGAAAAAGCTGGAAATTGGAAATTGACGGGCC
>JBNKOV010000263.1:0-7058 GCA_050294955.1 Holophagae bacterium | reverse complement strand
AACTCCCCGTATCGGGCGCTAACACGCCGGAGCGCCGATCTTGCATCGCCGGCAAAATAGCCCAGGGAATATAGAAAACAGGAATGTTTTTTAAGCGGAACCGAGCGCCTTTGATGACGGCGTATCCTTCTTTTTGAACGGTTGCTTCCTTAACCTTCAGCGACCATTGGGCGGTTGGCTGATTGCAGGCTGTGATCACCCCATTATTGATGATGAATCGTTCACCTTTGTTGAGGATTTCCAGTTCGTCGCCAACAAAGAAAAAGGAATCGCCAAATTGGGCGGTGACATCTCTCAGGACGCCGCGATGTTCGATCAAGTTATACATCACGGCCTGAGCGGTGATCTCCACCAATCCCTGGGTTGTGTGATAGTCGATCTTCACATCTCCGCCAGCCTCGATAATGCCTTGTTTGTCGTCGTAAACTACTCTACTTGCCGTGATTAGGAATAAGTCCGGGGCCATCAGTCGCACACTGCCCTCGCGGACTTGTTGACCGTCGGGAGATACAGTGAAGGGTCCTTGAGATTCGATATTGATTTCCTGCTGGTTTGTTTGGGCCTGAACACTGGCGGCGAGTACAATCCAGCAGAGGACTGAGAGCGTTTTTGTCATTTCTTGGGAGACCTTACCTGATATCGACATTCCAATTCGAAGCTATCAATACCGTAGTAGATTCGACTGATTTGGATGTTCACCTTTTTCCGGAATTTGTCCGAATAGGGATGAAATACAATTAACTGGCGATGGGACTGGCCCGGCTTCAGCTCGATGGTTCTTCTGGAAAACACACGGGCAAATTGTTCCTGCTCCTCCTTGCCTTTTGGCAACTCGGTCGGCCAGTATTGCGCCATGTCAATAATGTAACCATCGGGGCCGCGAGAAGAGCGGATCATGATTTGGTCCGGGTTGAAGCTGAGCGTTTCTACGCCTGAATTCTTGAGCTCTACTTGAAACGGCGCTACCTTGGCGAGCAGCTTCTTTACGCCAGGCTTATCTAAAACGTTTTGTGATACGCCGGATTCCAGCAGGTATTTTTGAAAGGATTCCCAAGTCATGGGATGCAAACCCAGAAGCCATCCCGAACCGGCATAGACCAAACTATTGCCCTCAACTTTAAGATTGGCGGGCGAAACGGGTTTTGGACTGTGAAATTCAATAAACTGGCCCAAACTCAAAAACAGAAATAGCATCTGGCACATGACGGTTTACCCCTTCGGGCTCCATTAAAGCACAAATCGTTGCATTTCGGGAGCATGGATCACGGATAGTTGCACAAAACGGAGGCAAACAAAAAAAAGACCCGGTTTCCCGGGCCTGATTGATTCTTTGAAATCAACGAGTGGGGAATGCCTCCCCGACTCATGAGTCCAATGGCTTACTTGTCCTTTTCAGCACGGTCTTCAATAACCTGCTTTTGGATATTTGCCGGGGTTTCTTCGTACTTTTCAAACTCCATGGTGAAGCTTGCTTTACCTGATGTCAAACTCCGCAGGTTCGTGGAGTAGCCAAACATTTCGGAAAGGGGTACGGAAGATGTGATGATGCATGTTCCGTCTGCCTGAGTGTCAATGCCAGCTACCACGCCTCGGCGTGAGGATAAGCTGCCAACAACGTTGCCCTGGTATTCGCCAGGAGACTCAACTTCCACCTTCATGATGGGTTCCAAAATGATGGGTTTCGCTTTTTTGATGGCCGCTCTCATGGCGCCGCGAGCAGTTACGCGGAAAGCCATTTCAGAGGAGTCAACATCGTGGTATTTTCCGTCATTCAGGTTGACGCCGATTTTGATCATGGGGAACTTGGCCAGAGGCCCTTTCTCCATAATGTCTTCAAAACCTTTGCGACAGGATCCGATGTATTCGTTGGGAATGTTGCCGCCCTTGACGTTGTTGGTGAATTCGAAGTTCTCTTCGGAGTCACTGTCAAGAGGATAGATGTCCCCAATAACACAGCCGTATTGACCTGAACCACCCGTTTGCTTTTTGTGGGTGTAGTCGAAATCGGCAGGGATCTTGATGGTTTCGCGGTAGTTCACCTGAGGCGCGCCGATTTCAACGTCGGCCTTGTACTCACGCTTCATACGCTCGATGTAAACTTCAAGGTGAAGTTCGCCCATGCCGGAGATCAGGGTTTCGTTGGACTCTTCGTCTACGCGAACCTTGAAGGTGGGATCTTCTTTCATGAAGCGGTTGAGCGCTTTCGCCATACGAGTTTGAGCGGCGTTGTCTACTGGGTTCACAGCAAGGGAGATAACCGGCTCAGGAACGAAAATTGATTCACAAGCGTAGTTCACGCCTTCTTCGCAGAAGGTGTCGCCTGAGGCGCAATCAACGCCTACCATTGCGATGATATCGCCTGCGCTTGCTTCGTCAATGTTTTCCTTGTGGTCGGAGTGCATGCGAACCAGACGGCCAACACGGAGCTTTCTGCCCGTTCTGGTATTCACGATGGTCATGCCTTTTTTCAGCTTGCCCTGGTAAATACGGGTGTAGGTAACCTGACCAAATTGCTCTTCGGTAATTTTGAACGCCATAACGCAGGCGGGTTTTTCTGGATCAGCGTCCAGGACCACCTCTTCCTTGGTGTCCAGATTGGTTGCAATCTGAGGCGCTGCTGTAGCAGGGGAAGGCAGGTAGCGAATAACCGCGTCCAAAAGAAGCTGAACACCTTTGTTCTTAAAGGCGGAGCCAACATAGACGGGAACCATTCCCAAAGACATAACGCCATTTTTGACAGCTCTGTGAATGAGGTCTTCAGAAGGTTCCTCACCTTCCATGACCAGTTCCATCAGCTCGTCATCAAAGTTGGAAAGTTCTTCCAACATTTCTTCGCGAGTTGCTTCCGCTTCCGCCATCAGTTCGGCGGGAATCTCGCCTTCACGGATGGTTTCGCCTTGATCGCCTTCGTTGAAGTAGGCTTTCATTTTGATGAGATCTACAACGCCAACCAGTTTATCTTCTGTGCCAACGGGGATCTGCATGAGAACGGGGTTCAAGCCCAATTTCTCTCTCAGTTCCTGAACACCTTTGCGGTGATCAGCGCCGGTGCGGTCCATTTTGTTGATGAAGACCAGACGAGGCACCTTGTAACGTTTCATCTGCCGGTCTACCGTAATTGACTGGGACTGTACCCCGCCAACGGAGCAGAGGACCAGAATCGCTCCGTCCAAAACTCGAAGGGAACGCTCTACTTCAACGGTGAAGTCCACGTGACCCGGCGTGTCAATAATGTTTATCTTGTTATCATTCCAAAAGACGGTGGTTGCTGCGGAGGTGATGGTAATTCCACGTTCTTTCTCAAGCTCCATGTGGTCCATGGTAGCGCCTGAGCCTCCTCCTCTGACCTCTTCAATCTTGTGAATCTTTCCCGCATAGTAAAGAATGCGCTCGGTCAGCGTCGTTTTCCCACTGTCGATGTGCGCAGAAATCCCTATATTTCTCGTAGACGCAATCTCACTCATGTCACAACTACCTTCAGCTCACTGTATTTTTAAGGATTCTTGTTCCAAACTGTTGATTGTAATAGTTTTCAGGATACACTGAAAACCCAAAATAGTCGGATCCTTGGGGTGCGCTACAAAACAGGGCGCACAAAGGCCATTACAGGCCAAGACTGCCAAGTCTACACTAATTCCCCCCGTTCTGCAAGCGTTCTGTTGAAAATATTCGTGAGATGTCCTTTCCCTCGCCCTCCGCTTTCTCTCTTTCATCTCTACGGCGGATGAGCTGGAATGAATGCCTGCTGCTAAAACCGCCTGTTTTTAGCTTTATTGCAAAAATGGCGGCCTGTTTTGACGGCGCTCGCTAATGGCTTGGATGATGACTCTCACCCGCTTCATGGTCTGATTTGCGAGGCTGTATGGAAGAGGGTTGTCCCAAGTCCCGGAGCTGCTCAAGGTTCTCTTTTGGGTCTTGCCTCCCAATCCAATGGTTGAACTTCTCTGGTGACGACCTTCGGCCGTGGTGTGATGCTTGCTGTCTAAATAGTTTCATTTTAATTATTTGCGGCGATATTGGCTGGCGGAGGTTTATTGCGTCTGGTGGGATTTTCCACTGGATTTTCTACAGCAACTCGGGTTAAGGTGGCTCAACAGAGGTGCTATATGGCAGAAAACCAAAAGAAAACCCCTCAATTAGAATCATCCTGGCTCAATGTGTTGGGCGATGAATTCGAAAAGCCCTATATGGCGAAACTGAAGGCTTTTCTCATTGAGGAGAAGAAATCCAATCAGGTTTTCCCTCCAGGATCATTAATCTTCAACGCTTTTAACACCACGCCTTTTGATAAGGTTCGAGTGGTCATTCTGGGTCAGGATCCCTATCACGGACCGGGTCAAGCCCATGGACTCTCCTTTTCCGTAAGACGGGGCGTTCAACCCCCGCCTTCGCTTCAGAACATCTACAAGGAGATTTACCAAAGTCTGGGCATTCCACCCGCGAACCATGGAGAGCTGACTTCATGGGCGATGCAGGGCGTTCTCCTGCTGAACACCACCTTGACCGTGCGGGCTCGATCAGCCAAATCTCATGCGGGGAAAGGATGGGAGATATTTACCGATGAAGTCATTCGCGTCCTAAACGAAAAACGGGAGAATCTGGTTTTTCTCCTGTGGGGAAGGCATGCAGGTTCCAAAGCTGCGTTGATTGATCAAAACCGCCACTTAATTCTCACGGCGTCACACCCATCGCCATTTTCGGCCCACTCAGGTTTTTTTGGCTGTGGCCATTTCGTTGCAGTCAATCGCCATTTAGAGCAATGTGGCATGAGCCCTATCAACTGGCAATTGCCCCCTTAAGGGATATGCCGAATTGGTTGATTTACAGAACGGCCTTTTCCGATTGTTGAGGACCAGAAATGGTGATGGTTTCCTCTTCCTGAGATGCTTCCAAGGCTTCATCGGCTTGAGCGCGGGCATGGGCTTCTGCGTCCAAATCGTCTGTTTGCTTGTGGTATTCGGCCAGCAGCAGGTAATCTTCCCTGCGGAGTTGACCATTTGTGGTTTGAGCAATAAAGGTGAGAAGTTCTTTCGCTCTCTTGGGCTGGTGGTTGTTGCTTAAATAGAGCGATGTCAGCAAGCGCAGAGAGGGGAGATGTTTCGGCGGCGCAGCACAACCCACAGCGCAGCTTGGAGCGATGGCCCCTTCCAGACAGTGAATTGCCTGTTCCCAGTCGCCCTGTCGATCAAAAACGATTGCCAGAAGGTATGGGAAGTCGGGCATGGTCTCAAATTTTTTGACCGCTTCAACCAGGAATTTTACGGCGGGCTCGTACATTTCGGATTGTTCCAATGCGGTTGCATACATGAGGGACAGTCCGGGGAAATCATTTGAGGGACGCGCTTGTTCGCCGAGTCGATCCACAATGGCAAGCGTCTTTTTCATTTTCATCATGGCGTGGCCCCAAAGGTAGGGAACGGAAATGGAGCCTGCAAGGTCGAGAGGCTCGTCTCCTAAAGACGGCCAGGCAATTTCCAGGTCGGCCTGGGCAACTTCTGGATCCTCTAAGATTAACGCGCAACGGGCCCGTTCCAAACGCAAGACAGGATCATTCTGGTTCTCCTGCAAAAGCGCTTCAAATCCAATACGGGCCTGTTCGGCGTCACCTGAATTGAGCGCGATATAAGCCGCCCTGAATTGCGCGTCGCGCTCCTCATAGAGACTGGCTACTTCGGGCGCCAACATGCCGATAAGGGTTACGTAATGAATCTCTTCATCTACGTCGTGATCCTCAACAGCGACCGGCTTTTTTGCTTTAGCCGGGCCAACAGCGGATTCTGGCTCCGAGTTTTCTTCGTCTTGTTGGCGAAGCAGGTTGATTTTTTCCTTGAGGGCTGTGCGCTTTTCCTCTTGTGGCACATAATCCAGGGCGATCTCGATCCAATCCGCTGCATCGGAAAGGGCTCCAGCCGATTCGGAACGGGACGCCTTTTCCAGAAATCCGCAGGCCATGGCGTCTAGGGATTTGGCGAGAAGAACTTGGGCCTCTTGCATGGCAGGGTTTTTCTTTTCCAAACGCTGGGCCAATTTGAGGGCCTTTTCATTATCGCCATCATTTAAAAGCCCCTCAATCTTCTGAATTTCTTTACTCGGATCGCTTGAGAAAAACCGGTCGAACAAGCCCATGCCAATTACCTCGCTTTGAAAAAACGCCAAAAATACTTGCGCGTTGGGCTTCATTATAAAAGGCTGGTATGTTGGAGACAAGCATTAGCGTGAAGTCAGAGGAAATGGGCGATCTCCATGTGGTAGAAGCGCCCTGATTCAGATATGTCTTTTGGCGTCCAAGTTCAAAAAAATGAGGTCGAAGACTGCGCCTTCGACCCGCAAATGTCCTTTTGGTTTCAGGGAAAACCCTGCCCCGAATGGTTAATGCGTTACCGGCGTTGGGTTTTCCATTGCCGTGAAGGGAATTGAGGCTTGAGCTGAGAGGTAGGCAAAAACCACATAGGCCGCTACGTTCTGATTCATGGATTCCGGGTTGATTTTGTCCAAGGTGTCGTCGGCTGTGTGATGGTAATCAAAATAATCGGAACCGTCTTGAATCAATGAGGCTACGGGCATTCCCAATTCACGAAGCGGGCCGATGTCAGGGCCGCCCCAGCCCATGTTGGGACCCATTTCTACGCCGATAGGTTTTAATGTGTCGCCTATCTGTTTCATGGTGGGCAATGCGTCCTCACCAACGCGAGGCATGAAATTGTAAATCAGGCCTGCGCCAAAATCCGATTCGGCGCCAATGATATGGCGCGCCAGTTCGTGTTTGTGGGCGTTCGCATAGGCCTTGCCGCCAAACAGTCCCGCTTCTTCATTGGCGTATAAGATGACTCGAATTGTCCGTCGGGGGCGGTTTTTAAGCGTTCCGATGATACGAGCCGCTTCTGTAACGATGGCGACGCCGGCGCCGTCGTCCAAGGCGCCGGTGCCCAAGTCCCAGGAGTCGAGATGGGCGCCGAGGATGAAGCTGAAGGCCAGCCCGGCCAGCGCGATCAGGCCCGCGATTGAGGCGATGGATTGCTGAAGATTGGTAAGGGGCAGGCTCATGTCCGCGCCCCCAT
>JBNKOV010000262.1:0-7109 GCA_050294955.1 Holophagae bacterium | reverse complement strand
ATTGCAACCGAACGGGAGGGCGAGTTTTTTCTGGAAAGCATCCAGGCCATCGAATCGCAGGTGATTGAGGCTCAAAGAGTGACGCAACCCAATGGCGAGGCCCATCGACGTATCCGAGAACTGGAGAGAGCGCAGTTATTTTCCAGTGATTTTATCCGTATGTTGCGGCACGATCTGGAGGACAATTTCAAGCAACTGGATCTGCTTCTTGAGGACATCAACAAGGCCCTGACTCGGGTCCGTAAACAACAGAATCGGTTTGGAGGCAATCACGATCTGGAACCCTTCTCGCTGACTATCAACCTCAGGGATGTGGAGCAACTGAAGGGCATCTACAATTTTGTAGAGAATATCACCATGATGGACATTAAACGGTTCGCCGCTGTCTTCAAGCACAAGGACGCCATGATGGCCAAAGTGTTCAAACAGGCTTATGAAGGACACCCCACGGCGCCTGCATTATTGCGAAAGGCCATCAAAAGAAGAGTATACAAAGCCTTTATTTCCAGCAAAAATGTCAGTGTAGATCTGAAGATCCTCATTTTAAGCGAAGTTCGCGATATCCTGGAGGCTGAAGCGGAACTGTTAGCCCGGCTTTTGAACTTTGTGGAGAACGACAAAATCCACAAAAAGTCTATGTACCAGGGTATTCTACAGATACTGGAAGCCGCCCAAAAGGCGGATCCCAAAACCCTTTCAAGATTACAATCCATCTGGCTGCGTTATTTGAAGCAAATTAACAGTTATACGGCCATGAACTATCGCCGAAATTACGACTATAATAAGAAACGGCTCATCCGCGACTCCAAAGAGATCATTGGCAACCTCTTTGATAAATGAGAACGCTGGACAGCCAGATCGACAAAAATCCTCGTCGGGGCGTAGACAGGTACTAGGCGCAGAGCGCAAACTATTCTATAATCCAAGTTAACCTGATCTGAGCGATTAGAGGCGGATGTTTTGGACCAATATTTGGGTGAGAAACAGTCTGAATGGAACCACAGACAGGACGCATTCCTGCTTCAAGTCTGTTGTGAGTTCGCTTTCCCTGTTCGGTTTAAAGCTGTTATGCTATACATTTATAGGCGCTCCGTCCCCAGGTTAAGCTGTTAAGCCTGGTCCTTCGGATTTGGGTGATTGGAAAAAAGACACTCGCACCACACTCGGGACCCTTGGATGCTCAGTATGTTTTCCCCGATGACTCGAATTTCAGGTTACCACATTGATGAGGCTCTTGTAGCTGGTCCTCGTTCCTCTGTCTTCAGAGCAAGACGAGAAAAGGACAATCTTCCTGTGATTCTAAAAGTAGTGGATTCCCAAGGATCTACCTTAAGGAATGTGACTCGGTTAAAGCACGAGCACCAAACGATCAAGCTGCTGAAACATGAGTCTCTTATAAAAACCTACAGCCTGGAGAAGCACGACCATCTGCTGGTGCTGGTTTTGGAAGATATTGGCGGAATCTCGCTTTTTCGTTATCTCAAAGACCGAGCGATTAGTCCCTGGCAAGCGCTGGATATTTATATCAAAGCCACCCGTCAATTGGCGATCATCCACAGCTTCCAGATCATCCATAAGGACATTAATCCAACAAATATAGTGCTAAACCCCAAGACTGGAGATGTGCGGATAACCGATTTCTCTATCTCCTCTCGGGTTTCATTGAAAAACAGAAATCCCATTGAAGAAAACCTGGAAGGCACGCTGGCCTACATTTCTCCGGAACAAACAGGCCGAATGAATAGGGATGTGGACTACCGGACTGATTTTTATAGCCTTGGGGTGAGCCTGTATGAGACGTTAACAGGCAGGCTGCCCTTCACCAGTAAAGATCCAATGGAGTTAATCCATTGTCATCTCGCCCGCAACCCCCTGAATCCTTCGATGTTCAACGCTGAAATCCCGGGCATGGTCTCTGAAATAATATTAAAACTCATGGCCAAAAACGCCGAGGATCGGTACCAGAGCTGCAAGGGCATTATTTATGACTTGGACCGATGCTTGAGCACCTATCGCAGCACGGGAAACGTTGAGTATTTTCCACCGGGCCAATGTGATGTGGCCATAAAGCTTCGAATTCCCCAGAAACTCTACGGTCGTGAAGAGGAAAAGGCTCTGATAACTGAAAGGTATGAAAAGATTAAGACCGGAGCAATGGAAATAATTATTCTCTCCGGGGCTCCAGGCACGGGAAGAAGCGCCCTCATTAACGAACTTCATAAAATTATGGTTAGGCATCGCGCTTACTTTATTTCAGGAAAGTCGGATCTGTATCAGAGGAATATTCCCTACGCCAGTTTAATTCAGGCATTCGGGAAGCTCACTCGAAAATTACTGGCTGAAAGTACCAACCGCCTGGAATACTGGAAGAAACGCATTTTAGAGAATCTTGGCGCCAATACCCGAATTATGACTGAGGTCATCCCCGAAGTTGAGCTAATTGTTGGCCCGCAGCAGCCTGTTGCAGACCTGCCGCCTGGAGAATCAGAGAACCGATTTTCCCTTGTGTTTCGCCGATTTGTTGGCGTATTTGCCTCGCCTGAACACCCCCTGGTTTTGTTCCTTGACGACCTTCAATGGGCCGATACCGCCACATTGAAAATCATCGAACAGATTGCAGCGGACAAATCGATCAAATCCTTGCTAATTATTTGCTCCTACCTGGAAGACGAAGTAACCGAAGCCCATCCCATTCTAGAAACCATTGACCTGGTTGAAGCCTCTCCTGCATCGGTTAGCCGGATCCATCTCGGTCCTTTCCCAAGAGAGGTAGTAACCCAAATAGTATCCGACGCCCTACGAATGGATCGTGAAAAAATTCAAGTCCTTGCGGACCTGGTTTTTGAAAAGACCAAAGGCAACCCGTTTTTTATCAATGAATACCTCATGCAACTATCCGAAAACAAATTGCTGGTTTTCAATGAGGCGGAAGAGATCTGGCAGTGGGACGCCAGTAGGATTTCTGGGGCTGATCTTGGCGAGGACGCCATTGAAATTTTGATGGCGAAAATAGCCCGTTTAAGCGAAGGAACCCAGCGGATATTAAAACATGCGGCTTGTTTGGGCAACCGATTCTCTCTTGCCTGGCTGGCCCCGCTTTGCAATTTTAAACGCCGAGAGGCGTTGGAGCATATCATGCCTGCTATTGAGCACGGCCTTGTGTTTTCCCTTGAGGACATCACGTTCTCCGCTGAAAGTAAAGAAAGCGACTCCTGGGATCTGGAATTCGTCCACGATCAAATACAGCAGGCATGCTATGCTTTGACCTCTGCGGATGAGAGGAAGTACATTCATCTCAGCGTTGGAAGGGCAATGGCCCGCGAGCCAGAATTGGATTCCTCAAGCGAACGGCTGTTCGAAGTGGTGAACCAGTACAACCTGGGTGTTAAGTTTCTCAAAGACGAAGCTGAGCGCGAAAGTTTGATGGAGATGAACCTTTTAGCTGGGAAAAAGGCGCTTAACTCCGTCGCTTATGAACCGGCCCTGGGTTACTTTTCTACTGGCATATCGCTGCTTCCGGAATTTGCATGGAGCACGCATTATCAAACAGCCCTTGAGCTTCACCTGAAGAGAGCGCAATGCGAGTACCTGCTGGGTCACAACAAGCAAGCGGACAATCTTTTTGAGGAAGCCCTTGCACGAGCCGAAACAGTCCCTGAAATGGCCGAAATCTACAACCTGAGAACATTGCTGCATACCCATAAAGGCATGTATTTTGAGGCTATAGAAATTGGCCTTGCCGGTTTGGAACTGTTAGGCATTTCATTGCCTGGCATGGATGATTTAGCCCAAGCTGAAATGGGCACCTTACTCCAGGAAATCAGAAGTCGGATTGGTGATCGCACCCTGGACCAATTGTTGGACCAGCCCGAGATGAAGGAACCAACGCAGCTCGCTGCAATGGCCCTATTGGGGCATATATGGGCGCCCGCTATGAACATGAACAGAAACCTCATGAACCTGGTTGTCCTCAAAATAGTCGATCTGTCGTTAAAGTATGGAAACACAAGCATTACCCCTTGCGGATATGTGGGCTATGGTCTGATAATCGGGTCGTTGCTGGGCAATTACGCTGAAGGCGACGAATATGGCAAGTTGGCGTTGGAACTATCTACCCGATACGACAATCCGGAGTTGGCCAGTCAAGTCCGGTTTATGTACGGCGCCTTTGTGCATCCCTGGCGCTATCATTTTAGAGTGTGCCTTCCCTATCTTCGTGAATCCTGGCGGATTGGGCTGGAATCAGGAAATCTGGTTTTTGCATCATACAGCGCCTTCCATATCATTCTTCAACGCTTTTCAAGAGGAGATCAGCTTGACTCCATAGCCAGGGAATGTCAAAAATACATGGACTTGCTCAAGGGATTTAACGATGACCATCACTTTCTTGCACTTAAAGCAACGTCCAAAATGATCAGGCTCCTCAGCAAACCCATTGATGAAGAAGGGTCTTGGGATGACGATGATTTTAATCAAAACGCCTTTTTGGAAACCGTTCAGCGAAGGCTGTATATAAGCGCTCTCATTCATTTCTATAATTCAAGGGTGCGAGTGTGGTATTTTCTGGGAGACTATGAGGCCGCCCTGAAAGGGAGCCTTGAATTGGAACGATACGCGGCGTTTTCCTGGGGTTGGCCAACGGTTGCAGAACAATGGTTTTTCGGCGCTCTATCACGGGCCGCCATTTGTGACAACGCTCCAGAACAAATCCGCAGCAAGTTGTTATTGGAGATCATAGCCCTTCAGGAAAAATTGAAGCCCCTTGCCATCAACTCTCCAGCAAATTTCAATCATCGCTATTTACTTGTTTCCGCAGAGGCGGCGAGACTGGCAGGTCGTAATGAAGAGGCCATGGATCTTTATGATGAGGCGATTGATTCAGCCAGGAAAAATGAATTTTCTGATGTTGAGGCCCTGGCCTTCGAACTGGCGGGACATTTCTTTCTGGCACGGAAAAAGGAGAGAATTGCCCGAATCTACTTAAAAGATGCATGTTTCCGTTATGCTCAATGGGGAGCGCATGGGGCCGTTACACGTCTGCAGCAGCAGTTCCCTTATCTGGGAGACTTGGAGGAGCGTGACAGGACAACCCTAACAACCACAGCCACCACGTCAGCGGGTCAATCGGATTCTTTAGACCTCGCCAGTTTCATGAAGGCGTCCCGAGTTATATCCGGCGAAATGCACTTAGGGCCTTTGTTGGAAAAGTTACTGCATATTGCGCTGGAAAACGCTGGCGCAGAAAAGGGTTACTTGATTTTAGAGAAGATGGAGCGGCTATACGTAGAAGCGGAAGGCATTGCCGACCGGGATCCTGTCACCATTTTGAACATTGGCCCTATGGGTCCCCACAATAGACTGTCTTCAGCAATTGTAAACTACGTTTATCACACCGGGCAATACGTTGTTCTGGGAAATGCCGCAAAAGAAGGGCTGTTCACATCCGATCCCTATGTCTTTCGGAATAGACCGAAATCCTTACTTTGTTTACCCTTGATATCTCATGGCAAGCCTATAGGCGTCTTGTACTTGGAAAACAACCTGGCCCCGGACGCCTTCTCGGATGAACGATTGGAAATTCTCAAACTCATAACTTCAGAAGCTTCAATTTCCATTGAAAACGCCAGACTCTACACCAACCTGGACAAAACGTCCAAACGACTCAAGCTGTCCAACGAAAAACTGGAAGAGCAGAACAGAACGCTTGAACAAAAGGTGGATGAGAGAACCTTTGAATTGAAGGATAAGAATGCAGTCCTTGAACAAACCCTCGACCAGTTACAAGCCATGCAACAACAGATTATCCAGCAGGAAAAGCTGGCATCCCTGGGAACTCTAACCGCTGGAATTGCCCATGAAATTAGGAATCCCCTGAATTTTGTAAATAATTTTTCTGAATTGTCCTGTGAGTTGCTATCAGACCTGGCCCATGAATTAAAGCCGATAACGGAGGCATATTTAAAAGGAGACCAAAAGGAGTGGGTTGACCAGTTGATCACCGATCTCCAAACCAATTTAAAGCGAATACGAGAACATGGAATTAGAGCTGATGCGGTTGTGCATTCCATGTTGCGGCATTCTTATGACAAAACCGTAACCATGCCCGAAGCCACGGATATCAATCAGCTTATCGATGAATACCTGATGCTGTCCTACCATGGAATCCGAGCGCAAGACACATCTTTCAACTTGGACATCCGCAGAGATTATGACATTCAAATGGACACGCTTGATGTGGTGGCTCAAGACTTTAGCAGGGTGGTGATCAACATGGTGGAAAATGCCTGCTTCGCTATCCAGAAAAAGCAGAAGGAAAATGGTCACCCGTTCAAGGGCGTAATGAAGATTACAACCAAGGATCTCGGCCATGCCATTGAATTAAGATTTTGGGACAACGGGACGGGTATTCCAAAAGCAGTTAGAGACAAGGTTTTCAATCCATTCTTCACAACAAAACCAGCAGGAGAAGGCACCGGATTGGGCTTGTCCATTACGAACGAAATTGTTGTAAATGGTCATGGTGGTTCCCTGGCAGTTGACAGCAAAGAGGGGGAGTGGACAGAATTTGTTATTCAATTGCCCAAAAGACCCAAGTTCGTCCCAAAAGCTTGATCTTCATTTGATTTACAGGACTTGTCTAGTATACTTGACTGGCGCAGAGATGGCTTTTGGGGATTGACCGCATGAAGACCAATGACTTTATACAACGCCCAACTATTGTTGAGGTGAACTTAGATCATATCACACACAATTTAAGCCTCGTGCGTGAGCAGGCCCCCAATACAAAAATCATGGGTATTGTGAAAGCCAACGCCTACGGGCATGGTCTGATTCCCGTTGCAAAACACCTCGCAACCCTGGGGGTCGATCAAATAGGTGTGGCGTTTCTAGAAGAGGGCGTTCTCCTCAGAGAGGCCGGTTTAAAGCTTCCAATACTGGTTTTAGGCGGCATTACTCAATCCCAAATCCAATACTATTTTGACTATAATCTTGAATTGGCTGTGTCTTCCCTCGAAAAGTTAAAGCAAGTGGAGGACATCGCCGCCATGAAAAACCAAAAGGCTGTGATTCACCTTAAATTCGACACCGGACTGGAAAGAATTGGCGTG
>JBNKOV010000261.1:0-7113 GCA_050294955.1 Holophagae bacterium | reverse complement strand
AGAATTATCGGGGCATCCGCAGTTGGCAGCAGCGGATGGAGCAGGTGGGCAAGGCGAGGCGATATGTTCGTACCGCTGCCGGCAGAATTCGTTCATACCAGGGTCAGGAGATTCGGGTTACGGAGTTGTTCAATACGCCGGTGCAGGGCACTGCCGCCGAGGGTTTGAAATCCGCCATGTGCATTTTCTGGGATAAAATCCGAGATTCCGGCTTGGACGCATGCATTGTGGCGATTATTCACGATGAGATTATTGTAGAAGTGCTTGAGGATCAGGCCGCCGATGTAAAGCAGATCCTGGAAACTGCTATGGTCAAGGGGATCGAGTGGTTGGTGCCTGGCGTGCCTTTCGCTGCGGAAGCGGAAGTGGGCGATAGTTGGGCGGACAAATGACGCTCCCATTTTGACGATGGACTTTCCAGAATTTGGAACCCTGTTAATTGTAGTTTTATCCTAAAGGGTGTTAATTTGGGCTTTGCTGTGTTTCGTTAATTTCTGAGAATGCAAAAAGTCTCATTCAGCTTTCCTGAAGTAATTATGACGCCTGAACCTGTCGGGGGTCTGTTTGTATTTATAGTAAATCCAGAGTATTAATGCGTTTGAAGGCGGTTTGCTGTTGTGTAATAGCGTATAAATGGCTTGCTCCTTTTTGGATTTTCGCTAATGTTTCAGCCTTGAATCACGAGAAAAATGAAGAGACCTCTTTTTTCCGGAACTATTTTGCTAGGGGTTTTCAGGTTTTCAAAGAAGGAAGGGCGCATGGGTGGCAACAAATCTCTCAGTCTATTGTTTAACGGTTCTATTTTGCTCATCATTTTGGTTTTTTTGGGTGTGATCGGGTCTACCTATAAAATCCTGAAATCGAAGGAGGCGGATGGGCTGGAGATCAACCTGGCGGGTCGTCAACGTTTGCTAACCCAGCAATACGCTCGCGCTATTATTGCTGGGGTGAAGGTAGCTGAGATTCAGGCGTCTGAAGAGGCTGCTTCAGGCGTTGCCGCCCCTGAAGAGACGGCGGAGCCTGCTGAGGCGGAAATTGATCTGGGCAGTTTGGATGGTTTGTTGGGTGGCGACACGGGTCCAGAACCAGTCAAGGAGGAAGAGTCTGGGGATAATGAATCGACTCTTGTCAGAGAGTTATTTGAGACAACCAGCCTCGCCCTGAAAAACGGGGGAGAGACCTTTGCAGATTTTGAGGGAAAGAACCGGGTTGCTATTGCAGGGGCCGGAGACGATGCCATTGTAAAGGCTCAAGAAGAGGTCGATCTTAAATGGGCCGCTTTGAAGGATATGGCTGAAGGTCTGCTGAATGGTGCAAACGCGAGTCCTGAGGCGATCTCCAATTTTACAGACCAGAGTTTGCTGGTTATGAAAGACGCCAATCTGGTCGTGTCCATGATCCAGCAACGCAGTGAGAAAAAAGATCAACTAATGCTCGAGGTTCTGGTTGGCGGTCTGGCGGCGGCGATTATCCTGGGCGCCGTTATTCTCTTCAATACCCGAAGACGTGTTTTTCAGCCCCTTCGCCATGTGGTTGAGTTCGCGAGTTCTGTAAGCCAGGGCGATTTAACCCGACGAATTGACATACAATCTCAAGATGAGGTTGGCCAGGTAGGGCGTGCTCTAAACGACATGTGCGACAACCTGAATGTCCTCGTTTCGGAAATCCGAAAAGATGCAGGCTCCCTATCGGAATGGAGCACAGACCTCACAACAAGCTCCCAAGCCGCGATGGATGGGGTGAGCAAAACGCAAGAAGGCTCATCCGTGGTGGAGGAAAGCGCCAGGCTTCTGGGACATAATAGCCGTGACATGGGTCAAAAAGTGGAGCTAATGGACTCCGACGCCAGTAGCATCGCAGCGTCCATTTCCCAAATTTCCGCCGGCCTGAACAATGTAGATCGTTCCGTGGATCAAATCTCTTCCAACGCCAACGATCTGGCCACAGCGGTAGAGGAGGTTTCCGCTTCTCTCGCTGAGATTGCTCATAAAACTGAGAAAACCGCAGGCTTGACATCCGGCGCCACCGCCCAGGCTCGAACCACCTCTGAACTGGTCAATAAACTGGGCGATTCTGCAGAACAGGTTGGCGATGTTGTGAGCCTAATCAAAGGCGTCGCCCAACAAACCAACCTGCTCGCCTTGAACGCCACCATTGAAGCAGCCTCAGCAGGGGAGGCTGGCAAGGGATTTGCCGTTGTGGCCAATGAGGTAAAAGACCTGGCCAGGCAAACCGATCAGGCCACTGCCAAAATCCAGGAACAAGTCGCGGGCATTCAGGAGATCACTTCCCAGGCAGTGCAGGCAATTAACACAATTGTCTCCCAAATTGGAGAGTTGGATGAGGATTTCGAGTTTGTCTCAAAGGCCTTTGCCGAGCAGACTATGGTGGTGGGTCAAATCTGTGATTCTCTTTCCAGAAACGCAAATACCACAGGCGATCTCAATCAGAATATCCACCAGGCGGCGGACGGCGTGGCTACTTTAAATGAGCACCTGCAGAATCTTGCGGATCGAACGCACACGGTAGCCCAAATGGTCAAGGCCAATACAGCTTCCGTGAATGCGATTGAATCCAGCATTTCCGATATACGGGTCAACGTAGACAAAAGCGGAGATGTGGTAGACAAGGCCAACAAATGTGGACATCGCATTTCTGTGGCCGCAGGTGAGTTGAAAGGGGCGTTGGCGCGTTTTAATTTGAATCAGGCCTGAACATTGGGGATCGCTCAAAGGGTGATGCCTATGGGGAGACTGACAGGGCTGATCAATTCCGCCAACCTTTACTCAAGGGGAATTCATTAAAAACTTTGAATGGCCCTTCATTTATAAGTGCTTTTTTAATTGGCTCTTAGCGCTTTGTCTTCTCTGATAAATCCTAATGAGAAGAATACTTGTACTCAAAAATGAGCGGGTTTTGCTAGAATAAGTAAGTTTGGGATTCGGACGCCTTTTGCGACCTCGCGACCGGGCGGTCCCGTCAAATTTGGATTTGAAAGGATAGCCAATGGCACTCACGTTGTTATCGGAAGATGAACAGTTACTCTATGATTCGGTTTTGGAATTCGCGGAAGAAACCATCAAGCCGAAGAGCATGGAGATGGATGAAAAAGAAAAGATGGATCCTTCCATCATCTCCGGTGTTTTTGAACAAGACTATATGGGTATTGAAATCCCTGAGGAATACGGCGGCTTGGGAGCCGATTTTTTCACGTCCATCCTGGTTATTGAAGCGCTGTCACGGGTTGACGCCTCTGTAGGCGTCATGGTGGATGTTCAGAATACCTTGGTGGTGAATGCTTTCAGAAATTGGGGCAATGACCAGGTCAAGGCGAAATATCTTCCCATGTTGGCCTCTGAAAAAATTGGCGCCTACTGCCTTTCCGAGCCTGCTTCCGGTTCCGACGCCTTTGCCTTGAAGACTACGGCGAAGGATTGTGGCGACCACTACAAACTTAACGGAAGTAAGCTTTGGATTACCAATGGCATGGAAGCCGGTATTTTTATTGTGTTCGCCAATGTGGATCCTTCTAAAGGCTATAAGGGCATCACCGCTTTTATCGTTGAAGATGGCTTCGAGGGGTTCTCAAGGGGCAAAAAAGAGAGCAAGCTGGGTATTCGAGCCTCTTCCACTCTGGAGTTGGTTTTTGAGAACGCGGTTGTTCCGAAGGAAAATGTGTTGGGTGAAGTGGGCAAGGGTTACAAAGTAGCCATTGAAACTCTGAACGAAGGCCGCATTGGAATTGGCGCTCAGATGGTGGGTCTCGCCCGCGGCGCGTTGGACGCTGCTATTGCCTACGTTAAAGAAAGGGAGCAGTTTGGCCGGCCTATTGCCTCTTTTCAAGCGGTTCAACACGAGATCGCAAAATTGGAATGTCAGTTTGAGTCGGCGAGATGCCTTGTCTACAATGCGGCCCGTTTGAAAGACGCGGGTCAGCCATTTATCCGCGAAGCCGCTATTGCCAAATACGTTTCTTCAGAAGCGGCCAACAATATTGCCACCAGAGCTTTGGAATTATTTGGCGGTTACGGATATTCTAGAGAGTATCCCGCTGAAAAGTTCTATCGCGACGCCAAAATTGGGCAAATTTATGAAGGCACTTCCTTCATGCAGTTGAATACCATCGCCAAAATTGTTTTGGGCTGATGCTGCTAAACCGTAAAGTCTGGCTGTGAGAGGCTACTCCGGGCGGCTGCCTGGATGGCCTCTTCGGCGAGATATTTTTGAACCTTGTTCTCTTCAATCTGCCCTGTTTTCAGTTTGATAGAACATTTCTCCGGCGGGTGGGTTTTCGGTGTTCACCAGTCTAGTGGTGTTAGGGTTCTTCGGTTTAAGCCGGTTTTAATGTTAAAATGCTTTTGAGTCACTTTCAGATATGGCTCTATTTCATTTATACGGCTGATGTGCGGCATGGACCTTTTTGAATATCATCCCTATTATTGCGAGGAGAATATCTGGCGGCTGTGCGCCAATACCAGCCTGAAAGACCTGGAAAGAATGGTTGTGTTTATTTCCAATCCGGGGAAAACCTGCGCGATGTGGCATATGAAGGCGGCAAGGGATTGCGACAGCATTGTTGCGTGGGATTACCATGTGATTTTGTTGGCTCGCAAGCCTGGGAAAACATGGCAGGTGTATGATCTCGACACGGATCTGGGCGTTCCGGTGGACGCAGAACATTATTTGGATAAAAGCTTTAGACCCGACACGCTTGAAACGCTTCAGCCCATGTTTCGTCTGGTTGACGCCGATCTTTTTCAGGAACTTTTTTCATCGGACCGATCTCACATGGCGACTTCGTCTCAAGCGGATCCAAAAAATCCGCCAGAATGGTCGCCCATCTTCAATGGTCTTCAATCTAACCTTTTCCAGTTCGTGGACATGGAAAAGCCTTTCGTTGGCGATGTGATGAACCTGGCCCAGCTCCGAAGGTTTATCAGCGTGGGCTAAACTTTTGGCCTTTTTTTTCGTTCAATTCAACCGAGTTGTTGCGGGGGAGGCTGTTATGAAAGTTCATTTGTGGGCTGTATTCTTTACTACGGGCATGCTTTTTGGCGGCGGAGAATTTAAGACACAGGGCGGGACTTCCAAAAAGACCTTCACTTTGAGTGAGGATCTTCGTTTTGGCGCAGATGAGGATGAGGATGTTTACATCTGGTCTTCTGCTTCAACTTGTGTCACGGTAGATAACAAAGGCCATATGTTTGTTGGCGATCCCGCAGCAAAAAAGGTATTTGAATTTGATGAAACTGGGACCTATCTTCGCACCATCATGAAGCCAGGAGAGGGGCCTGGTGAGTTGAGCAATTTGCTTGAATTTAAGATTTTAAACGATGGATCTGCCTTGAGCTTGGAACGGGTCGGCGGTGTAACAGCCCGTTGGCAACGACTGAGCCAGAAGATGGCTCATTTAAAGACCGGAACCGGAACCTTGATCCTGGAAGGATCTGTGCTGTCTCCCGTGGGGGACAGCTTCGCTTCTTTTTACGTGGTCCAAGATCAACAATCTGGGAAGACTCATTATAAAACCGCCGTTTTTTCCATGGATTTTAAGCCGGTCAAGGTTTTTGGCGATAAAACCGGGCCGCTTCCGGATCGAACAAAAATCACCGACCCGGGATACTGGGCCAAAAGAATTGGAGAAAATTTAAGTCGTTTTTATGATGGCGTTTATGTTTTTAATTACGATGCGCATGGGCGTTTGTACAGCGCCAGCACGGAGCGGTATGAAGTAACCCGTTGGAGCAGGGATCTGAAGAAAAAGGAGCAGGTTTTCAAATCGGCGTATAAACCAGTTGCCAATACCGAAGCCGAGCTTGTCGCTTATGCGGAATCTCTCGCGGAACAGATTCAGGAAGACCCTTTTCTGGCCAATATTGTCAACGATGCTGTCATTAGGAAAGCTGTGGATTTGTCTGATCCGCCGCCCGGGAAAAATCCCATTTGCGGGATTCTGCCATTGGCGTCGGGCGCAGTTCTGGTGGTTCGTGAGGTCAGCCATTTAGACCGACAGGGAACCGCAGATGTTTTTGCTCCATCTGGGGAATATGTGGGTAGTCTTCAGCTTCCAGATTTTGCCTTTGTCCGGCCGGTAGCCGGATTATATCTTCCCAAAATGACGTTTCAAAACGGCTATGCCTATACGGTTCTAACAGACGAGTTTGGTGACAATCGGGTGGTGCGGTATCGGGTAACCTGGCAATAGCTGTCTCATTTTTTGGCTGGCAGGCTTTCGATCATCTCTTTTATGGCCATTACTACAATGTTGGGCTCGTCGATATGCACCCAGTGACCGCTTTTTTTTGCTGATATCAGGCGAGATCTATTGGAAAGACCCAGCAGGCATTTGGTGGCGTCTTGATGCCACTCTAATCGCTCTTTCCGGTTTTGGTCGTCTTCATATCGTTTGGGGTCATCCCCGCTGATAACCGTAACCGGCAGGTCTCCGAGGTGATAGGCGTCTGGGTTTGAATGCATTTGGGCCAGTTCGTTGGGGGTAAAATCTTTCATTCCCTTTGCATAGACAAACGGCTTGGATTCGAACCAGCGGAACAAGTCTTGCACATGGGGCGGGAACATGCTCAGATCTCCATAGTCCCTTTTCATATCAACGGTTTTCAGATCATGTTGTTTAATGAGTTTTTTGCTGATTTCTGGGATAGGTTCCTTCCTGGTTTTTTCCCGCCAGGGTCGCCAGACAGGCTGTCCATCCTCCATGAACTTCAATTTCAGATCTGGAGTTGAGCTGTCTACAAAAATTACGCCAGCAGTCTCTTCCGGCCAGTGATGGGCGAATGTCCAGGCAATTAAACCGCCCAATGACTGGCCTACAAGGATATACGGGCCTTTCACGCCTGCGTTATGGAGCAGCGTTTTTACTTCATAAGCTTCCTGATTCAAGCCCCGGTTTGGAGGTCCGAACTCGCTCCAGCCCAAGCCCTGATAATCCACGGAGCTAATCTGGGCGAAGCGAGATGCCTCGCTTTGCACAAGCGACCAGTGCAGGGACCAGTTGCCCGAGCCGGCCAGAAGAACAACCGGTGTTTCTCCCTGGCCAGTCGTGTAGATGTGCATTTTGAATCCGCCGACATCTATCAACTTCCCAGGTGGAGC
>JBNKOV010000260.1:0-7130 GCA_050294955.1 Holophagae bacterium | reverse complement strand
AAGGTGGGGAACCACGCCTTTATTGGCGGATACACCGTGGTAACCCAAGACGCCATGCCCTTCGTAAAAACCGTTGGGAACCGGGCCAAGGCATATGGCATCAACTCCCTAGGCCTGGAACGCAAGGGTTTCACCAAAGAAACCATCACCAACTTGAAGTCGGCCTATCGCATCTTATTCTTACGGAAGTTACGACTCATAGAAGCCTTGGAACGTCTCGATGAAGAATTCAAGGATTGCGAACAGGTCCAATATCTGACCCAGTTCATTAGAGCCGCAGAACGAGGCATTGTTCGTTAACCCAGTCAGGCGGCTTTTAAATGAACCTTGCAGCAGGAAAAATCCCGAGATTCGTCTACTTCACGATACCCATCCTCTGCCTTGGTCTTTTTATAAATAAGGCCTATCATATTGACGACCCTACTTTTATACGTATGGGCGAACAGCTTCCCTGGTCTTTTTTAGGCCCGGGAGGCGGGCCTGTCGATTTTTTGGGGATACATTCCGAACACCTCAGTCCATACGAGAGCACGCATCCCGCGCTTATCCCCTACCTTCTCAAAATAGGGGGCGTCTTTCAGCCGAAAGACGGAGAACCGCGCTTTTGGGTCTATCACACGCTTTTCCTTATATTTCCAATACTCGCGCTCCTCTTTTCCGCCCGGTTGGCGAGCGTCAAAAACCTGACGCCACACTGGGCCTGGTTCCTCCTTTTTTCACCGGTCTTTTTTGTGAACGCTACCAATTTAATGACCGATGCAGCCATGGTCACTTTTTGGATGGGTAGCGTATTCCTCTCTATTTCATACAGTTACACCCAAAACTTGAAAGATGCCTGGGGCGCCGGTTCCTGCCTGGTCCTGGCCCTTTTAACCAGCTACCAGTCCGTGGCTCTGTTTCCGCTGCTGGCCGCCTGGTTCCTGATCAGGCGAGAGTTCAATCGGGTGACCCTGCTGATTTTGTGTGTGCCCTTTATTCTGCTATGTCTCTATCTTCTCGCAGTTTACAATCTCTCGGGCTTCCTGCCCTTTATTGCAAGCGCCATTGATTTGAATATAGCCGGGGAAGTAACCTCGGGCATGCACGGCCAGGCGTTTCTTCACAAGGTTCTTGCGGTCCTCGCCAATCTGGGTCTTGCGTTCACGGCGCTTACGCCTGCCTGGTTTTTTGCGGCCAAACCCTTGCGTATCAGCCTTTACTGCACGACAGCGGCGGTTATTACCGGATTTTCGTGGTATCTGGGTCAGTCGGCCCAATTGATTGAGGGATATACGCAGGGCCAATCCCGGTTTTTACTCATTCTCCTAATAAACGGCGCTTTTTGGGCGGGCATCATGCTCTGGGAGTTCATGCGCGGCGTTGGTCTTTTTTTTCGCAACCCCAAGCGGTCGGCCTGGTTGCTGACGGCGGGCTTTTGGTTCTTTGGCGTGATGACCTACAACATTCTCTTCCTTCCCTATGGCGCGGCCCGTTATATCATGCCAGCCCTTCCTCCCGCCCTGATGCTTTTATTCGTCACGGGTCGTTTTCGTTATTTCAAAGGCGTAGCTTGGCTGCTACTGTTTGGATCAGCGACGGTTAGCCTGTTTATGGCAAGAGTGGATTTCGGTCAAGCGAATGCGGACCTGGAGCTTTTCAGGAAAGTAAAAAACAGCGAGTATGGTGGAACCATCTGGTTTTCCGATGACGCAGGGCTTATCCGCTATATGCCTCTGATAGGTGGGCGTTATTTGCCCATGAAACAGACAGAAGTCAACGTTGGCGACAAAGTTTTGATGACCCGCGGCCTCATGCCGCCAAAAGTAGCAGACCAGGTCACGCTTCGAGAGGTTTTCGAGATTCCGTCCTATGGCGGCTGGTCGCTTTTTAATACGGGCCAAAAAGCTGGATTCTATCGAAGTTACGATGGGCTCTTGCCCCTATGGCGCGCGCCATTGGCGCGAAAGGCTCATTTATTTGAGGCTAACTTTTTCCAGAAAAATCGAGACCAGGCCCAGGTTCTTCATTTGGACAATCCCAATTATTTCGGCTATCGCACCTTTGGCTTCCCCGATGAATCGCAATTGGGCGTGATGTTCATGCACCCCACTGCAAAAATGGGATTTCCAATTGACAGAAAAGCGCCAGGCCGATTGACAGGAAGGGTGGTCACCGCGCCCGGCTCCTGGGACAAAGATGGAGACGGCGTGTTATGTACGGTGGGCGTAACCACAGACACCGGTGAAGAAATCCTTTGGGAAAAAGAAATAGACGGCAAAAACCGACCCGCCGACAGAGAGCCTACCCCGTTTTCAGTAGAAATCCCGGCCAACGCCTCCATGATCTGGTTCATGGCAGGTCCTGGCTCCAAGGGCGATTCGCGCTACGATAGCATGGGCTGGAGCGACTTGAGCCTGGAATTCTATAAATAAGCGTTCTTCCATCGCCATCCAAACCAACCCGGCTTAGGGGACTGACCGCGAATAATCACCATGGCGTCGCCATGGTCAGGGAACTCGTGTTGGTTGGAGAAGTTGCCCATGGCAATACGAACTCTTTGGGCCTGTTTCTTCAAATCCACCCCTTCGTCCTCCAAAAGCTGATTGTCCAAAGCAAAGGCAGCAATAGTAGCCGGACTATAGACGACATCCTCGTCAAGGCTCCGAATTAATTTTTTATATTTCTTGGGTCTTCGCATGGCTGCCTCCTTGAACTAACAAAATATCTTATTACCCCAATGGCCCATTGTCCAGAATTTGATGAAACAAGGATAAAGAACCCTATTTTTTATAGAAATGATCGCTTGACAAAGAGTTACAATTTGGATACCCTAAGTGCGTGCTGTGGTTCTATGCAACCCGGCAAATTTCACGTCCTATAGATGGTTTTACCATCTTTTGGGGTTTCATGGAGCGTTGAGTGTCATTTCGGTTTTCAACCCTCCGATTAAATCCAAAATTCCCTGTACCTGCAAGCGTTTTCCGATCTTTTATGAAGCAATCAGAGACAATAGACCACTTTTCCGAAAATAGGCAAATACGTGGCTCAGCAGCTTGGGACCATCCCAATTTGGCGGCAACGCCAATGACCGTTTTGTATGAGGAAGTCTCATGCCTTCCCTAGAGCCCGTAGCCCAATAAAATTTCAGGCCACTACTCCTGCTCGAAAATGGGGTAGTGAGGCCGCGAACCTTTGTTTTTGGAGATAGTAAAATGAACGTATTTATCGGAAACCTCAGTTGGGGAACAGAAGAAAATAGCCTGAGAGATTTGCTTGAGCAGTATGGTGAAGTTGGGCAACTGCGCATCATCACCGACCGTGAAACCGGTCGGTCTCGCGGATTTGCATTCGCCACTTTTGTTGACCAGGACCAGGCCCAGCAGGCTATTGAAGCCCTGAACGGCACCGAACTGGACGGCCGTAACCTGAATGTAAACGAAGCTCGTGAGCGTCAGCCCCGTGCTCGTTCACACTCCTGGTAAACCGAAATCGGCAGCCCATAAGGCTTCCGTTTGATAAAAAATAAAACGCCGTGAGCGGAATATTTCGCTCACGGCGTTTTTATTTTTGGAATTCAGTAGAAGGAGCGCCATGTTGCCGCTTGCCATATCGGACAACCTATTGTAGATTAAGGACTCCATCTTTTGGACGTTTCCGTCGGAGGTAGAATGATCATGTCCACGAAGCCGTCGCCTTTCAAGACAATGAGAAAAGCTCGGGCTCGATCCCTCACAGTTGACCCTTCCAGCCTGGTCAAAACTTCTGTGCTTGCCCCTGAAAAAAACCTTCCATTTGTGATAGAGCCCGCTGTTGCCGATATTGATTGTCTTAAATGGATGACAGACCAGAGAAAATTTGTAGAAGAGAAATTGCTAAAGCACGGGGCGATCTTGTTTCGAGGATTCCCCATAGAGACAGCCGCTCAGTTCCAGGATTTTTCTCAGGCCCTCTACCCGGAGCTTTTCGGCGATTATGGCGATCTTCCCCACGCAGAAGGCAAAATTTATGGGGTAACGCCCTATCCCCCGGATATGGTCATTCTATTTCACAACGAATCTTCCCACATGCATCGGTGGGACATGCGCCAGATTTTCTTTTGCCGCATACCTGCAGCCGAAGGCGGAACGACGCCGGTTGCGGATTGTCGAAAGGTCTACCAGGCTCTTTCCCCTGAAGAAAGAGAACGGTTCAAAAAAAAGGGCCTGCGCTATGTTCGCAATTTCATTGAAGGGGTGGACGTTAGCTGGCAGGACTTTTTCAAAACCGAGGACAAGGCCGAGGTTGAAGCCATCTGCAATGAGAACGGCACTTTTTTTGAGTGGAAAAGTGAGACCCATTTAAGGACATACCAGATTGCACCAGCCGTGCTCAATCACCCTCAGACCGGCGAACCGCTGTTTTTCAACCAAATTCAACTGCACCATATCAGCTTCCTGGATAAGGATACCCGTGAAGCGTTGTTGAAACTCTACCCCCAAGAGGAGCTGCCCCGTAATGTCTATTTTGGCGATGGCGAGCCCATTCCGGATGAGTTAGCGCAGAAAACCGCCCAGATCTGTTGGGACAACAGCGTGGGGTTTCCCTGGCAAAAAGGCGATATCTTGCTGGCAGACAACATGTTGGTAACTCATGCTCGAAACACCTATACCCCGCCCAGAGATATGTATGTGGCCATGGCGAAAATGGTATATCTCAAAGATTTTCCGGAATGGCAGGGCGTCCAGGAAGATTAAACCCGCTCCTGTTCTTCGGTTGTGAGCCTGGGTTGGCTCTTTTTCAGACCGTCCAAACGAATGGCGGCCAGGCTGCGCTCTGAGACTTCAAGAGGTGAAAACCCAACCCCAAAGCCGATTTTTTAGAAAATGTCTCCATGGTTTATGGCGTTAACGCGTGGATTCATGCACACAATTCTGCTAGAATAACAAATTACCTACGGGCGCACATCGATTTTGTGCTTTAGTGCTCGTAACAACATTGACCCCGGTGAAAGTCATTGCCGGCAATACTTAGTAAATGAGGCAATTACCAACTCCATGAAGCAAGATTTTTACGACGTACTTCAAGTAGACCGCAATGCGGATGAAAAGGTTATCAAGAAAGCTTATCGCAAACAGGCCTTAGCCTACCATCCCGACAAGAATCCCGGTGATAAAGAGGCCGAAGAAAAATTCAAACTGGCGGCGGAAGCCTACGCTGTGCTCTCCGACAAGGACAAACGCGCCGTTTACGACCGTTACGGACATGAAGGTCTGAGCGCCAGAGGCGGAAGCGGCTTCAGTGGTTTCAATCAAGACATATTCAGTGGGTTCGAAGATATTTTCGGTGACCTCTTTGGATTTGGCGGCGGTCGTCGTCGCTCCCAGACTCGCGCCCGCCAGGGCCGCAGCCTGGAACAGCTCCTGGAACTCACATTTATGGAAGCCTTTGAAGGCGTTGAGAAAACAGTCAAAATAACCAAAAACGAAAATTGCGAGGTTTGCACCGGCTCCGGCTTGAGATCCGGCGCCCAGCGAAAAACCTGCGGCACCTGCGGAGGCGTGGGTCAGGTTCAAGTTCAAACCGGCATCTTCGCCATGAGCAGAACCTGTCATGTTTGCAGAGGCGAGGGTCAGACCGTAGACACTCGCGACCGTTGCCGGTCCTGTTATGGAGAGGGCCAGGTAAAAAAGACCAGCGAAATCAGCGTCATGGTTCAGGCCGGCGTCGATACCGGCATGCGCTTGAAGGTGCGTGGAAAAGGCGAACCCGGACAGCACGGCGGACCTCCTGGAGACCTTTACCTGGTGATAAAGGTACAACCCCATGAATTCTTTGAGAGAAGAGGCGACGACCTCATTGCATCTCTGCCTATTTCCTTCAGCCAGGCCGCTTTGGGAGCCGACGTCGTCATCCCCACCATTCAAGGCGAAGAACATTTGAATATCCCCGCCGGAACCCAGACAGGGGCCGTCTTCCGCATTAAGCGGGCAGGCTTCAGTGTTTTGGGGCGTCCCGCCAGTTATGGTATACTGCATTTACAGGTTGTGGTGGAAACCCCAACCAAGCTGTCCAAGAGAGAGCGAGAGCTTTATGAAGAACTTGCTCAATTACATTCTGAAAAGCCTAAGACTGACAAGTCTATCATTCAGAAGGTGAAGGATTTCTTTAACTGATTCATCTGGAGGTGACACCCCGAAAAAATACCTCGAAACTCAATCAGAATCCTGTTCTCTTCGGCTAACCGGCTATTGCCGCCGTGGCTCGGGTGTAGTGGCATTTCCACCAAAAACAGGATCGCATTATTAGAGGTTGCGAGCATCAGCGTTCGAACCCTACACGAAACATAATGCGATCAGTTTCAAAGGATGGTCATCCCTCATTTCCGGACTCGGAAGAACGAGACAAAATCGACGAATTACGATTAGGGGATTGTTGTTCGAACCAGAAGAGCCCGACCTGTTCAGGAAAAAGGCTACGGACAGTTTCCGAGCCATAACTCATTCCAGGAACATGAAAGCTTAGCCTGGGTTAGATTTTCAACCGCATTCCAATTCGGGTGATTGATGTCTTCCGCAGTGGTTTGTTACTGTATTCGGATCGCGACTGGGTGTTATACGATAGGCAGGTGAACGCCATGCTCCGAGAAAAGCCTCGGATAAAACCAGCCGGCATTGGGCAAGAGCCCAGCCAACCACGAAGAAGTTCACCCTTGCAGGTCGTAGCGCTTACTCACCAGGCTTACAAAGTGAAGTCCGAATCTCCTATCATCCTGGGGCGAATGGCCCGTAAAGGCTTAAGTGAACAACAGATTCTCGCTTTAGCAATCTGTTTCTCAATAGAATCAGTATGATTTCTGCCTAGAAAAGCGCGGGAAGCCGACTCTTTGAAGGTTGGAAAAGTAAGGCGTTACTGCAGTTTCGCAGGACAAATGAATATGAGACAAATAAAGCTTGGAGATTGTCGCTTCAAGGACAGGGATTTTATTCATCGAAATGTCAGAATGGCAGCCATGCTTCACGACTGACACGAGATATAATGAGCCCAAATAGCGGCAAAATGGGTTTTTATGCTCAAATTTCGGCATAAAAAGACACCATTTTTTATTATTTTGAAATGAACAGGGATAGTTTACCCCAACGCAACCCAAAGACAAACCGTTTGAATACAGCACC
>JBNKOV010000259.1:0-7156 GCA_050294955.1 Holophagae bacterium | reverse complement strand
TTTTGCAAGTCAGTCAAAAATTTGGGGCTTTGGGTTCAAAGCAGAGATGTAGTAACATACACTGGGGACCGAATCGAAAAGCGCATTCTATGACAGGTGTATTTTATGTTTCGTGATATTTCCATGCTCATTTTCATCTCGATAACCTTCCTCGCTTGTGGTCATCGAGAATCAGACCCGGCCCAAACGGCGCCCCGGGAATCTCTGGCTGCTCTCGAAAACGAGGTAAGACAACATTTTTTGGACTCTCAAATAGAGTTTCGCCTTAAATACGGCATGCCTGTTGTCAAGCTGCCCGACATTTCCTATGAACATGCGCTTAAGGAAAAAGAGTTTGCCGAATCCATTCTGAACCGACTGACCAGAGTCGTTTTGGAAGACCTGAATGAAAAAGAAAAACTCTCCCTGATGGCCTTGCGTTGGCAACTGGAAATGTCGGTGGAGGGCTCTCAATATTTCTGGATATCTTTTCCCGCCATCCCCTACTCCAGACCCTCGTTAAGTAGCATTGAACGGGCTTTTCAGCATCACGACTTGAAAAAGCCCCACGATTTGGACGCGTACAAATCCCTATTAAACCAGTATGCGCCACTTGTAACGGCCATTCATCATCACTACACAGAGCAGGTGGCTCGTGGCATCCTCATGCCAAAAGCGGAACTCGACCTGGTGGTTCCCATGCTTGCCACCTTCAAGAAGCCGGTTAAAGAAAATGGTCTATTTGTGGAGAAGGATCGCCTCGTTGGGTTTTCAGACGAAACAGTCAAAGCATTTCAGCAAGCCATAACTCAAATGATTGACAATGACATCAACCCAGCATTTGAAAAGCTGATAACCTATTTAGACGGCCCCTATCGCGAAGAAACGCCCAAGAACGTTGGCCTGTCGCAGTACCCCAACGGCAAATCCTATTACAATTACCTGGTGCGCTACCACACGACGCTCGATCTCACGCCAGAGGAAATCCACAAAAGAGGCCTGCAAGCCGTGGAAAGTCTGAACCAGAAAATTGATCAAGTACAGGCTGACCTGGGCTTTCAAGGATCACGTGCTGACTTTCGAAACTACATCAAAACAAATCCCGCCTTCTATCCCAAAACTTCGGAAGAAATCGGCGAAACCCTCATGAGCTACATCACGAGACTTGAGCCTGTAGTAGATCAATTTTTCTCCATGCAGCCATCAGCGCCATATGGCGTGGACCGTCTGCCAGAGACACTGGAAGGCTCCATGACATTCGGCTACTATCAATGGCCAACGGTTAGTAATCCCAAAGGCCACTATCTTTACAATGGCTCCAACCTGGAGGCTCGATCACTCCTCAGCGCTGCTTCTTTAATCTATCACGAATTGGTTCCGGGTCATCACTTTCAAATCGCAACCCAATATGAAATTGAAGGCATATCAGACTTCCGCAGAGACTCCTTCCATACGGCCTACACCGAAGGTTGGGCGGAATACGCTTCAGGCCTGGCCTGGGAAATGGGGGGATATCCAACGGCCCATGACCAACTGGGCCGTTACCTTTCTGAAATGTTCTTTGCAGTCAGACTCGTTGTGGACACGGGCATGAATGCCTTGGGCTGGTCACGGGAAGAAGCCATGGAGTTCATGAGAGAAAATCTGCTTGAATCCGATTTGCAAATTCAAACTGAATCCCTTCGTTACTCTGTTCCCATACCTGGTCAAGCCCTGGCATATAGAATTGGCGCCGAAAAGATTCGCGAGCTTCGAGCTAGAGTAGAAGAGGCCTTGGGCGATCGCTTCGACATTCGTCATTTCCATAGAGCTATTTTAGAAAACGGCTCCCTGCCGCTAACGGTCTTAGAACAACGAATAGACTGGTTTATAGAGAACGAATTGAAAGGCCAATGAGCGTTTTTACTATTAAACAAGCGAGGGCAGAGAACGCGGCTCGCCTTACTGAAATAGCATTTGCCGCCAAGCGCCATTGGGGGTATCCGGAAGAATGGATAGCTGAATGGGAGGAGGAGCTCACTGTTTCTCCCAAACAGATTCAAGCCCATGCTACATTTTTAGCTGTGGTGGAGGACGTCATTGCTGGCTTCTGCATGGTTATCCCCATTGAGGATAAATGGGAAATGGAGCACATGTGGATCGACCCTACATACATTGGACAAGGTATAGGATCGGCGCTTTTCAAACGAGCAATTGACCATTGCCGCCAAATAGCGGGCACGAGCCTTTTCGCGATCTCAGACCCCCATGCTTTGCCATTCTATCTTAAAATGGGTTGCATAAAACAGGAGGAACGCCCCTCCTCTATTCCAGGAAGAAGCTTGCCGTTGGTCCGTTTTGATCTTTAATAGCTCTACTTAACCGGCTCACCTAATTCCTTCAACATGGAAACAGCGTTTAAATTCTCGGGGTTCAGGTCAAGTGATTTATTATAAAAACGAATGGCAAGCGCCATTTCACCTTTAACCATATAGGCTTCAGCAAGGCTGTCATACACATTGGAGGAGTCTGGATATGCCAACATATTCCATTTAAAAATCTCGATGGCATCGTCTAAGCGCTTACTTCTCAAAAGCATGTACCCAAATCGGTTAACCTGGCGTTCCGAAAAAACAGGCCTTCCTGGTTCTCGCTGCCACGCGGTCTGAAAAAGAGCCATGCCCTGATCCAATCCGTTTTCTTCTTCCAATATGCCAAGAAACTCCGACTCTGTTGGAGGGGCTGGCTTTGCCGTTAATCGACGCATTTTAAAGGCTTTTCCAGCCTGACAAAGATCGGTGGGTCGTTTCTCAAAAAAGTGGCGGCTCTTGGCGTCCCCTTTCAGGTAGGCCTTGAGGAAATTGTAGGCGTAGATACAGGACAATTCAAACTTTTCCCGTTCAAGTTTGGACAGCCCCAACATTGAGTTCGAAGAGAGAAAGGTCTGATTAGAAAAACCTTCGATCTCCAAAATGAAGCGATCGGCATACCTCGTGCGATCCAGCAAAGAGAAATCCTGATATTTATTGTACTGATCCCCCGCCATGTGAAGAATGGGCATTCTTAAGTTGTATGGCGCAAACCAAGGAGACTTTTCAAGCAACGCAACGCCCTGACTATTGGCGTTCCAGCCCGCCATGCTAATTAACGCATCCACCTGCATATTCCGCATGGCGGAAAGATAAGAAGCCGCAGCTCCAAACCCGTAGTCCATAAAAGCCACGTGTTCGAAGTCAGCATGGGGGAAATCTCGCAGCCACGCCATTGCGAATTCCCTATCGCGAGCCATAATCTCCGCATGAATCACATCACTGTCGGTCCGTCTGCCGTGCTTACCCAAATTTGCAGGGGCAGCCACAACAAATCCCCTGCTGGCAAGAAACTCACAGAACAATGCATTGGCGTAAGCTTGATGAGCGCCTGCCCCCATCACTATAGGAAATGGGCCTTCCAAGGCCTGTGCGTTAAAAACGGCATTTCGTTTTTCGGCCAAAAGCCGGTTCACAATAGCATCGGTCACCTGCTGTTCAGGCTTGGCCCGATTCAAACTCCACTTAAATATCCTGACTGCATCGTCTTTATCTTCTTTCGAAGGGGGTCCTGGACGAGTGAGCGACCCCATGAGATGAACATAGTCGGCGACTCTCATGGGCTCCTTCTGTGACCTTCGGGCGGGATACCAGATATTAACTTGAATGGGGCGAGCCGTTTCCCCAGGAATTCGCTCCCCCTTGTAATTCATTCTAGCCCGAAATGTCCTTGAATAGTCGAAAAGGGTGACGCTACGAAATCCAACCGCATACTCTCCCATGGTGAGACGTGTTTCCTCTGCGTTCTCCTTTGGGCCGGAGAATGCCAAGCTGCAGGAAAACAGGAGAAGAATAATCATGGAAAGAATGTTTGTGGATCTCATCGACTTGGAACTCCTCGCCAGAAAAACAAAGCCAAAACGGCCTCAACTCAGTTCTTAACAAGATACCTCATTCCCATGTTAATGTAACCCTAGGGCCGTTAAAAAACAGTCAAATGTTGTAATTTGTTGTAAACGAAACCAAGGACACACCTTTTCTGCTGCCTGCCAACTATTTTCATACTCGCCAGATACACGCATTCTTAAAAGGGACAAGCAAATCGTTTTCATCGATACGATTTACCATTATCTCCGATAAATAAAAATGAGATGTCAGAGAGAGTGGCCATCACACACTATAAGATTTTTTTAGCAATGTGCCAACGTAAACGGATAAAGCTGACCAGGTGAATAGCCAGGATGTGGAGAATAAACGTTATTAATAAGCATGTGTTTCCAACATCCTGGCTTTCCCCCCAGTAAATTGCAGCAGGCATACTCGCCATCACCTGCCGTAGGCGAACCCTGCGCCATCATGCCCTTAACTTTGGAGGAATCATACGTTAGACTCAATACTATAAATATAGTATTTTATTCAGGAGCCAGGAAATAGCAGCCGATTAACCCCAACGGGAGCTGCGCAAAACCTTGGGCGCCATATAAATTTCAAGGACAAAAGCAGCCAGGCCCCCAAAAATGAGCAAAATAACGATCAATCGCCCCAAATGAAAGACCGAATGCCAAACGGCAGCGCCACGCTTCAAAATCTCTAGACTCTCTACATATACCACTTCACAAGCGCCGTCCCCTGTGTCATCCCGGACCATACTGGACGTTCGCCAAAATTCTGGAAAACTCTCTGCCTGGTACTTCACCAACATGCCCTTAACATGCACCTGGTCTCCAATACGGACCGCCCCGATCCTCTCGCGCACCACATCGTCCGCCGTTATTAGATGGTTATTGGACAACGCGTTGGGAAAAAATTCAACACCAAAGGGGTATTGGTAGAAACATGTCCAGGCTCCGCTTTCAAACGACATCTTTTTATAGTCGCTTGTTTCCAGATTATTGCCCCATATAAGACAGAGATCCTTGGTGTCTACAGAGGTTTCATCATGGTAGATATCAAGAAACCCTGTTGTGTTATTGTGGGTTACTACAAGTCCCCACATCTCGTAACGGGCCATGGGTTGAACGTTGTAGATTTCGCCCATGTATTCAAATGAAAACGGTGGCGCGCTTATATCCTCTTGGATTGGCGATTGTTGCAGCGAAGGATCCATATAACCATGACCGGGCAAACGATCCTTCTCAAAATAGGCGACCACTGTGATTATAGTGAATACGGGAATGGCAAGCTTTAATGCCTTCTTCAATCCCTTCACCAATTCGAGCCCGTTGACCATAAAGGCCTCCCGTTTTTTGATATCCCTGATAATAATAGAAGAAAGCCGGGATAAATGGAAGCGGCGCTTCTAAAACAGAGGTGTCATTCTCATCAACTCTTGGATTGCACTCTGGGAATGTTTAAAAATGAAGAAACCCTTACGTTATCTGCTAGAATGGTCTGGTTTTGATTGTATGACGGGGGGACTCCATGAAAGATGAGTTTCGTTTTTGGGCTGAGATGGATGTGCGTTGGGGAGACGAAGACTCCTACGGACATGTAAACAACGCGATTTATTTAAGCTATTTCGAACAAGGTCGCGCAGACTTTTTTACAGAAATGGGGTTGCACCTCGACCAATCTAGAGCAGGCGGCGCAGGCCCTATTGTGGCCCATCTCAATTGCACTTACAAGCAACCCCTCACCTACCCTACAACCATTCAGGTCGGCGTTCGCTGCGCCGAAGTTGGAAACCGCAGTTTCAAGTTATCTCAAATGATCTGTCGAAAGGGAGAAACGAAAGCCGTTGCTTTTGGCGACGTGGTTTGCGTCTGGTTTGATTATAACCAACAAAGCGCCGCCCCAGTCCCCGACGAACTCCGCAATGCGTTGCTAACATGGCGCACTCCCGCATCATGACCCAGGTCACCCCCAATTCTAAAGCAATGGCCTATGGGGCATTGATCCTTGTTGATTTTATTGCTGCGGGCACCTTTCTTGTCGCTAAACAAACCACAACCCATTTTTCACCTTTAGAATTGGGTTGGTTCAGAATCACACTCAGCTTTCTACTCATAACCCCTATTTACTTTTTGCGCAATCCCGGGTCTCGGAAGTTTATTCCTAAAGGAAAGGACATCCCAATACTGATCTTTATGGGTCTTGCAGGGGTAACGGCCAACCAGCTTCTTTTCCTGCATGGCATCCATCTCGCCCCGCCCATTGATGCAGCCTTGCTTTATTCTTTTACGCCCATGATGGTGCTCATTGGCGCTCGTCTTTTTCTTGGTGAAGTGCTGACCTGGCGGAAGGCGGCTGGTATTGCGGCGGCAATTTTGGGAGTCTATCTGGTCTTGCGCACAAGAGGGTTAAACCTGAACACCAGTTACCTTCGAGGCGATTTGATTCTGGGTTTGGCCGTTATGGCTTGGGCAACCTACACTCTCTTAGGAAAATCACTGATGAACCGTTACGACGCCATGACCGCCAACTTCTGGGCCTTTGGCACTGGCGCCTTAAGCCTGTTGCCTCTTGCCCCAATGGTATTAAGCGATTTCAACTGGGCAGGTCCAGGCCCTTATGGATGGCTTGGACTGGTGTATCCAAGTCTGCTTACTTCGGTAATATCCTTTACTCTGTGGACCTGGGCCTTAAAAAGTTTAGACGCGGCTCAGGTAGCCATCTTTGCAAATCTCCAGCCCCCCATTACAGCTTTCCTGGCCTGGCTAGTTTACGGCGAGTTGCCCGCCTGGGAAGTCATCGTTGGAGGTTTGTTGGTCATTTCTGGCGTCACCATGGCCCAGCTACGATCCCACAGGCCTAAAACCTGAGTCAACGCCTTTCTACATCCACTAGAGAAGCTGAAATCTTCACACTTTTTCGGATCCTCTGGGAGATGCTGTCAATGGTCATATTCAATATGGCAGTGAATAAAATAAGGACCAAAGCCTTGTCCATCTTATTCTCCGAAAAGGCGCTGTCAATATAAAAGCCCAAAGTGTAAATGCCCAAGACTCCCAAAATGGCAGATTCTCGCATCATAACTTCCCATCTGTAAAAAAGAAACGCCAGAAACGAGCCATAGACCCTTGGCAGAATCTCGAAAAAATAAAGCAGATGATGCCAACCTCCATCTTTAATCTTATTCCGGCTTCACTGCGTCTCAGAATTCAGAAGTATCTTTAAATGAATCAAGAGCTTCTCCATTTGGCAGCCGTGACTGGTGCATTGGTATTGCT
>JBNKOV010000258.1:0-7169 GCA_050294955.1 Holophagae bacterium | reverse complement strand
ATGACCTTGAAGTCCGTCCGAAATATCAAAAACTCGAAATCCTGTTTGTGCTTTGTCGGGAGTAAAATGGACAACGCCCCGATTGGTGCTGAGCCACAGGTCATTTTCGTATGGAATGATGCTGTAGACGATGTTGCCTGGGAGGCCATCGTTCATAGTATACAATTCGGTTTGCTTGTGATCTTTGCCAAGCCTGGATAAACCAGCCATGGATCCAACCCAGATTTCACCTGCCTCGCTTTCTGCGATTGCATTTATTCGATTCGCCTGGCCTTTTCGCTCTCTAAAGTTCCCAAGGGGCTCTCGTATTTGCCTATTCGGGTGGTAAATAATAACCCCCGATTTTTCAGTGCCAATCCATAGATTCCCGTTGCTATCCTCAAAAATCGCCTGGACTCGATCTCGATCATTTTCTTCCCCTATTCTGAATTCCTCAAAACCGCCTGCTTTGGGATTGAACTTTTCCAGGCCCCGGAATGTTCCAGCCCAGAGATTATGGTTCTTATCAGCCAGTAGTTTTAGAATGGGGCTGTAGGAGACACTCTCTTCGCCAATTTGGCCAAACTGCTCAAATTTCGCGGTTTCTTCATTGAATCGACAGGCGCCCCCACTGTAGGTCCCTACCCAGATTTGGTCCATGAATTGGGTAATTGTGAGAACCTGGTTGTCAGTCAGTGAGGTATTGTTATCTTGCTGATGGGTGAAATGTCTGGTTATGTGCTTTTGCGGATCATGCATGAACAGGCCGTGTTCCGTGCCAACCCACAATCTTGACGCCGTGTCTTCGTAAAAGGTTCGGACGTCCTTGATTCTTGGCGCTTCTGGAAAATCCAGAGTGGAAAAATTAGAGGGGTTTAGGCTTAATATGCTCAAACCGCTGTCAAAGGTTCCGATCCACAGGAGGTTGGATTGGTCAATAAAAAGCGATGTAATGTCATCACTTGAAATTTCTCTATCGTTGACGCCTCTTTTCCTATATGTAAATACCTGGCCGGTTTCTGGGTTCAAACAATTTAAACCATCTTTCATGGAACCGAACCAGATTCGATCCATCTTGTCGCAAATGACTGTATTGATGAAATTGTCTCTGCTTTCCATAAGCTCAGACTTATATCTTGTCACAGCGCCCGATTTGGGGTCTAAACGATCTAGCCCGCTTTCTGTTGCAATCCACAATGCGCCTTTGCTATCCAAGGTTATTTCTCGAATGTTGTTGGCGCTAAGACTGTTGGGGTTGTTTTCTTCATGTCGCCAGGTCAGAATGGCCCCTGTTTTATGGTTAAATTGGTGCAAACCGGATTTTGCTCCGATCCAAAGTCTATCTCCATCTGAGACCAGGGATCTAACACTATTAAATGGCGTGTTCTCATTGCGCTTCCTTGTGATGGATGCGGTCTTAGGATCCACGATGAAAAGACCTTTGATTGCGCCCAGCCAAATGGACCCGTCAGGACCTTGGGCTAGGGTTGTTATAAATCTCAAATCAATATTGTACCGTGTAATTTTCTCCGTTTCAGGATCAATGCTATTAAGGCCAGAGCTGGTGCCAATCCAGAGAATTCCATTTTCGTCCAAAAAGAGGGTTCGGCACTGATGACCGGAAAGGGAGTTGGGATTCTCCGGCTCATGCAGGTAAGTTTTCATTCGTTTCCCGTCATATCTGTTGAGGCCATAGGACGTAGCAATCCAAATAAAACCTCGCGCGTCCTGGGCAACAGACCAAACGGAGTTTTGTGATAGGCCATGATCGGAATCAAGATGACGAAATAATGGCGAAGTGTTGCCGTGAACTGGCGTGATGATCCAAATCAGAAGAAGATTTCCTATCATTAGCCATCTCCCTCTTCATGGTTGAGAGGCACTTTTAAAATGAAAACCGCCCCTTGATTTCTGCCCCTGCTTCCCACCGTAATGGAACCGCCGATTTCGTCCATAGCCATTTTGCAGGTATGCAGTCCGAAACCATTTCCGGTTTCTTTGGTTGTAAAGCCATAAGAGAAGATCTCGGGAAGCTTTTCTTTGTTTATGCCACAGCCATTGTCTCTGATGCGAATTTCGTTGTAGTTGGGGTCCAAAGGACCTACGCTAATTTTGAGAATGCGATGTGTGTTCGGGGGCGCTAATACCAGAGCGTCAACGGCATTGCGAATAAGGTTGATCAAAACATGAAGGAGTTTAAAACTGTCGGTGTGGCAAGGGGGTGTTTGAACAAACTCTCTTTGGATCTCAATGTCCCTTTTTTTAAGGGAAATTTCCTGAAGTTTAATTGCATCCTCTACCATGGAGATCAAATCTACTTTCTGGTTCTCAGAAGGCGGCTGGTTATGGCTTTGCTCTACAACGACTGCTTTGCTCATGAAATCCAACTTGTCCCGCATATGACTTGACTCACTTTTATAGAGACAATATTCTTCATCAAGGGCCTCTACGATTTTTCCATAATATTCGGGCAGCATAAGGCCTTTCGGGTTGTGGGCCAGGTAGTCCGACAGTGAATCGATGGTTGCGAGCAATTCGTTGCCCTTTTTGAGTTTGTCCAGTTTGCTCTGGTTTAGTGTTGCAATCAAAGCATGGGCAGAAGTACTGATGCTATTGAGGATATTTCCTATATTGTGAAGCACCCCTGTTGTGATTTCGGCGATTCCGGCCTTGCGCGCCTCTTCCAAAAGTTGTTGATGAAGATCCTGGAGGGCCTCGCCCCGATTATCCGCCTCCAAAATCAATTCTCCTGATCGCCTTTTAGCTCCTTTAATTAAATATTGGTGACAGGCTAAAATGAGGCAAACCAGAATTATCAGACTCCCGAATTGGAATAGGCCTCGTTGCCAGAAGTGAGGCAGAATACGGATTTTCACCTGTGCGCCTGTTTCATTCCAGATATTGTCGTTATTTGAACCTTTAACCTGGAAAAGGTATTCTCCAGCATCCAGGTTTGAATATGCAGCGTAAGGGGCGCTTTCTGGCGAAATCCAATCCGCATCTATCCCATCAAGTTTGTACGCATATTTATTTTTGGGTGGAGCCGTAAAATCCATCACCGCAAATTCCAAAGAGAAGAAATTTTGGTCAGGTTTGAGGGTTATTACACCATCCTCGTCCACCATGTCCCAAAACGGCGCCTCTTGATTGAAAATGGAAATGGATGTTATGGCAATAGGCGGAATGGTTTCATTTTCTTGCATTTGTGAAGGAAAAAACGAGTTATAACCTTTTGGCCCTCCAAAGAAAATTTCCCCTGTTTTCTTATTTTTAAAGGAAGCGCCTAAATAAAATTCACTGCTCCGAAGGCCGTCATGCATGTCAAAGACTCTTAGCCCTCCTTCTGGATTGAATCGCGCTAATCCTGAGTTGGTGCCAAGCCATATTTCCCCATTGGCGCCTTCAACCATAGATCTGATTGATGCTCCGGGAAGACCTTCATTTTCAGCAAAAACCTGGAATCTATCTTCATCAGGGATCCAGAGATTCAAACCATTGTGAGTGCCAACCCAGACTCTTCCTCTACTGTCCTCCAATATGCTCGTGGGTTGATTGTCGCTTATGGTTCTATCATTTCCAGGTTCGTGCTGATAAGCTTTCCAATGATTTCGGTGTTTGTCCAGGCGGAGGAGGCCTACGCCTGAAGCGACCCATATTTCCCCATTGCCCAGCTTTTTGATGGCGTAAACCCACGGTTTTAACATATTGCCCAGGGATACTTTTTGTTCGGTAAAAATACCGGTTTCTGCATCGTAATAATAAATTCCTCGCCAGGTTCCAATCCACAGTTTGTTCGTATTATCCGGCTCAATTGACTGGACATAATTATAGCCCAGGCTATTCGGATCTTTTGGGTCGTGTTGATGATGGATAAATGTATTGGCCTTGGGGTCATAGACATTGGCCCCACCGTTGAAAGTGCCGACCCAAATTCTGCCCATGCCGTCCTCGCCAATGGAGATGACAGAATCCGTGGCCAGACTTCCCACATCCGTTGGGTCGTGATTGAAATGGGTGATTTTTTTGTTTTCAGGATTATAGAGGATCAAACCATTGCGGTTGCCAATCCAAAGCCGCCCAGTGCTGTCCTCGTAAATGCATCGAACATGATCGCTTACCTGCTTTTCTGTCCGTTGAAGCAGGAAACTTTTGAATCGCCTTGGTTTGAGATCGTACATGGAAGCGCCATTTTTAAAAGCGCCTACCCAAAGAATTTTGGGGTTGCCAAATGCCACAGCAAGAACATTATTGGATATGAGATTCCCATGTGTCTGGCTTCCATTAAATCTCCTTATCAGGTTTCCCCTGGCGTCTACAGCCCATAACCCATTTTTCCTGGTTCCAATCCAGATATGGCCGTCCGGTCCCAGCTTGATAGTATTGACCCAGATTTTTCTGGAAATGTCGTTGAACAGATCTGGAAAACGAAGAAAGGAATCCGATGCATGGTTATAGGTGATAAGGCCATTCATTGTTCCTATCCAAAGATTGCCGGACGCGTCTTTTTTTAATGCTCGAATTTCATTGTGGTAGGGAGTTGCCGAGTTTTTCTCTTTAAGCAGTTGACTTGTGAATTGGCCATCTTTGGCCTTTAAATGTAAAAGGCCCAAACCTGTGCCCAACCAAAGATTCGGACCTTCAATTTCAATAGCGTGGACTCTAGCGAGCCCGGTTTTCATGGTTTCATCTGTGAGATATTCAACCCGATTAACCTCTCCTGATGTCGCATCAAGGAGACAGAGTCCCTTGCGAGTGCCAATCCACAAGTTGCCGTTGTTTGTGAGTTTCATTGACAAAATGAAACTCACTTCTTCCTCCTCATACCCTGGAAGGGTATGCCGCCACGAGGCTATTGTTCTCTTTTCGTCAATGTGGATTAAACCCTGGTCAGATCCAAGCCACATGCCGCCTTTTCCATCTGACTCAATGAGGCGAATCCTGATGCCTGATAAAAGGGATTCTTTCCAGGCCTTGAACCTGACCCCATCATAATAGATAAGGCCATTGTCTGTGCCGAGCCAGATAAAACCTTGCTTATCCTGCATGATGGAGTAGACACTTCCCAGGGATGCGTCTTCATTATTCGAGAGATTTTTAAATGGACGAATTTCAATTTGAGCGGTTAGAAAAGCAGCCGCTACTGTAAAGAGCAATGCCACAAATTTTAGATTTGGCGTTCCTTGAATAGTGATAAGGCGACTCACGGTTGTACCTGGTTTAGATAAATGTCAGCATATTTCCTTGATGGCGCTGCATCTATCCTATCATTACTATTCGTCAAATCCATTTTTTACAGTAGGGCGCATGTTTTTTTCTTCCTGTTTTTTAAAGTGAAACCAGATATCTTCGGCTTTTAGGCGGAGTGAAGACTGGTTTGGAGAATGAAAAAGCAGGTGTTCTCAAATTGCTTCTTTTGTTAGCTTTGAGTAGGGTAGGATTTCATTATTCTTGTTCTACCCAAATATTAATGGCCGTCGTTTCAGTGAGGGAAGGATCCCAAGTCACATCATGGCCTTCCAACCAACTATCGCCCCAAAGGAAGC
Organism: Holophagae bacterium; assembly: GCA_050294955.1. Lineage (GTDB taxonomy): Bacteria > Acidobacteriota > Holophagae > Acanthopleuribacterales > Acanthopleuribacteraceae > JBNKOV01. The sequence continues at coordinate 1,647 of JBNKOV010000258.1, read as the reverse complement.
CGTCGCCCCAGAGGAAACCGTCACCCCAAAGGAAGCCATCCCCCCAAAGGAAGCCGTCGCTCGAGAGAGGGCGGTCGTTCCAAAGGAAGCCATCTCCCCATAGGAAGCCGTCGCCCCAGAGAAAGCCGTCGCCCCATAGGAAGCCGTCACCCCAAAGGAAGCCGTCGCCCCAGAGGAAACCGTCACCTGCGAGTGGGCTGTCTGACTCATAGTTCCCTGACCAGAGGTAACCCTCATGTCCCATGATGTAGTAATTTCCGTCTTCATCACGGTTGGCGTTTCCGATAAAATGATGTATTCCTTCAAGATCGACCTCAATATCCATATTACGATTTGCACAACCGCTGGTTGTGTTTTGGACAGCTTCAAACGCATCCACCATTCCAGCTCCTTGTTGAAAGATGCTGTATACTGGAGAGCCGTCATCAAAAAGTGCAGGATTTGCGGAAGCCAGAAGCCTGCATTTTACTTCGTCAGGGCTCAGGTTGGGATTGGCTTGAAGCAAAAGGGCGGCGATGCCTGAAACCACAGCGGTTGACTGAGAGGTTCCTGACATCTCAAAATAGTTCCCGGGTTGTTTATATTCCGGGTGATCCTTTGCCAATTTCGATTTTCGGTCCATAACTGAACGAACATGGCCGCCAGGGGCCACAAGTTCAGGTTTCACAAATCCTTCTACGGTTGGACCTGCCCCGGAAAAGGTGGCGAGGAGGTCATCGGAGGGATCGGTAGGCGTGTAGTTATCCGTTAGCGCTCCTACCGTAATGATATAAGGGATATTGCCTGGGACGCCTATGGTCATAGGGTGTGGCCCGGTATTGCCCGCTGAAGCCACCACTACTATACCTTCCTTCCAAGCAGTCATAACAGCCTGGTTCAAGGGATCGTCCCAATATAGGGAGCGGGGACGGGCGCTAAATGACAGATTCAACACTCGAATGCCCAAAGATTCTTTGTTCCTTACCACCCATTGAATGCCTCGAATGACATCAGCATAGGTTCCTTTTCCCGCTGCGTCAAAAGCTTTCACGGAAATGAGGTTCACATCAGGCGAGATGCTGTTGGTTTGGCTCCCTGTCACGCTTGAATTAGCAATGATGCCCATAACGTGGCTGCCATGCCCATTTTGATCGTTTGTTGTGTAAATGGACTGAACTTGATCTGATATTGCGTCGTAATTGGCAAGAACCCGAATATTCCCATTTAAGTCCGAAAGCAATCTGTTGTCGGAATAGAACCCTGTGTCAAGCACTGCCACTCCAACGCCGGCTCCAGTGATTCCCTGCATATGAAGCGATGACGCCCCTGTCGAGGCGGAAAATGCTGAAAATTGGCTCCCTGTGGTGCTGGGCGAGGATATACTGGCATAAGAAGATGATTTTAAGGGGACGTTTGCAAAAAGCTTGAGCCCACTTTCTCTAAGGCCTTGGGTTTGTTCCGTGGTGAGGAGGGCGTTTACCCCATGAACAATTTCCAACTCATGGGTTATTAAGCCTCCGCAGGCTTGAACGTGTTTTATGACCGTCCAGGTGTCTTTTCCCTGAACAAGAAAATAATTTCTGGTCTCCGTCTTTGGGGAAATGCAAATTAAAGTCGCCAGGGCGAACCAAGTACAATGCTTTACTAACTTCATGTGATCTCTCCTAA
>JBNKOV010000257.1:0-7228 GCA_050294955.1 Holophagae bacterium | reverse complement strand
CCGCTTCAACCAAGGTCCAACCGCCGTGAACGTCCATTGCCCAGATGTCGAAACCAGGAGCATCGCAATCGGCTTCGATGGTCAGAGTGAAACCAGCTACACTCATGTTGTCAACGGTGCAAGGCAACATGCCTTCAGGATTGTAGAAAGCAACAGCAGTGCCATTGGGAATAGCGCCGCCGGTATCGCATGCATAGGTCAAGCCATCGGTAGCTGCTTCGTTTTGAATACCCATGGTCGCGCCAGCGCCTTCTTCAGGCTCACCAGACCCAATCATGAAAACAGATTCCCAGGTGTGCTCATAGAGAACAGCCCACATCTGCCAGGGACCGCCGCCGCCGAAATGAGTTACATTGTCCCACATGAACACGTGACAGCCCAGATCACCACCCAAGTCGGATGCGCGAGGGCATGAGCTGAAATACTGATAATAACCATCAGAAATGAGGTCGTCATGATAGGGGTACATGCGAGCGCCGCCGCCAGTAGATGGCGTGGATGGGAGCGGGCAGTCGTTGGAAAGGTCAGGACCTGTGTCTGTGCCGTCTGTGGTGATATAACCATTGGAGGCCATATTCAGACTGGAAACTGATTGACCATAAAAGTTGAAGGTTCCCATTCCGCCTAAAGCAATGGCGCCAGAGGAAACGTCATCGCCGCTCATAACCATTGTACCAGTGCCTGTGATGTCGATTTCCTGATAGGGAACGGAATCGTCCCAGGTGTTGCCGAATGCATCAGGGCCGCCAGTTGCTCTTGGAGGCACGCCGCTCCCACCTGTGGCGGGATTCGGATCTTTAACTTCGGTATTCGTATTGGTTCCGTCGCCGCCGCGATCATCGTTCTGCGCAAATGCGGCAACTGTTAAAAGTGCAAAAAAAAGTGCGAAAACCACTTTTCTGAATTGAGACATTACTTGTTTCCTCCTGCCAATTTGGAACACTAATTGTCAACTTATGTTATAGACACGCGTATGTATAACACGCAAACCTTAACAGGACTTACAGTGTCAGGTCAAGAGTTCTTTGACATTTGTTGCAAAAAAAACGCTAAATTCGTTCTTTTCCTGAAGTTAAATTCCCTTCACCAGGGATGGGGGAAAGTGTGGCCTGGCCAGGGTCGAACCCCAGCCTACCCTCTTTGTCCAACAGACAACAACGGTCCATATGCAAAGATCTTGTGCATCTAAGGCTCTGGATAAATAATTGTTAGGAATTGATCTTGGCCGGGGTTTTGAATGGTCTGCTCAAGTCCGTCCGGCCAGACAACACGAAGCTGAGTCGGCGTGGCCAGACCCAAGCCAAAGTGGAGCGCCAGATCGTTGCCTGCGCCAAGGCTAGATCCACATTTCACTTCACTCATTAGAATACGCCCATTGTCCAGGGTGAGGTAGGCTCTGGCTCCTATGGCGTCGCGATTGACCGGACCGCCACCAGTTAAACGGACGTTGAGCATATGTCCCCCAACGGTCTTGTTTCGGTATAGGGCATAACCGCTCCCCATATTTCCCACGATGAGATCCACTCGGCCGTCTCGATCATAATCTGCTGCGGCCACGCCCAGACTCAGGCCCTGATTGCCTGCGCCGCTTTTATAGGTCAGGTCTTGAAATGTACCGTCCCCCTTATTGCGGTAAAGCCGATTCACCTGTGAAATGTCATCAACAGAGGCGGCGAGGTAGAGATCTGGCCAACCATCATTGTTGTAATCGAGGAATACGGCACCCCAACCAATGGTGTCAAAAGCCACGCCCGCTTCTGCTCCGACGCTCAAAAACTCATGACTCCCCTGACTTGTTTGGTTTTGAAGCAGATACATTGGCCCAATATTGGAGAAATAGAGATCCAAATCCAAATCCCCGTCATAATCGCCGATGGCCAAACCCATGCCAAAAACCTGTGTTCCTGCTCCAGCCAGGGTAGAGATTTCGCTAAAACACCAGGGTGCGCAGCCCGGACCGTCATTCCGCCAGAGCACATTTCCGAGCTGTTTATCTTCGACCAGGTAGATATCCAAATCCGCATCATTGTCGAAATCCAAAAAACTGGCCACGAAACCTGCGCCAAGAGTTCGAGGCCCAAGAACCGCCGTGATGTCTGTGAAGGTTCCGTCTCCGTTATTCTTGTAAAATTTATCTTCAAAGGTGCCCGGCTCGCCCCAGTTCACTACATAGAGGTCTAAAAACCCGTCATTGTCAAAGTCCGCCCATGATCCGCTCGCACCCTTTCCACTATCTCCGACGCCGGCTGCAATGGTTACATCCTCAAATCCCTTGCCCCCCATGTTTCGAAACAGAGTGTTCGGGCCGTTATTCAACACATAGAGGTCGCGCCAGCCATCGTTGTCAAAATCAGCGAACACTGCGCCGCTACTGCCTATTTGGGGTAATGCCGTTGTTTCGGTGAACACAGGAGCAAAGGTCCCATTTCCCAAGTTGCGAAAACAGGAATTGGGTCCTTGTGAGTCAGTGAGGTAAAGATCAACCCAGCCATCGTTGTCAAGATCGGACCAGGCCTGGCCTGAGGCGAAAAAGTCTGGAACCATATGAAGAGTTGCCTGAATACCTGCCGCGCTGGTTACTTCTTCAAAATAGGTGTCGCGAAACCAAACCAGATCTCCAATATCCACAACTCCGTCTCCAAGTCGATCCCAATGTGGATGGTCCTCGCCAGATTCCAACCATAGCGCGAATTCCAGTGAAACAGTGTAACCTGTGCTGGACGCTGGAGGACCGACAGGAACTTTGAAGATTAAAAGCGCAAGGCCAATCGCTATCATAAACCACCTCATTTCCAAAAAGGGTCCATCGTATCTTAACCCGATAGAAAGGCAGGAACAAGCATTTTAAACAATGTAAGGCAGGCGCCAACTGAGACATGTTCCTTTGAAAGCCATTGGCAAATTGTGTGGTATGCTCTACAATCAGCACCTGAATCGATACGATCGATGGTTTGCAAATATTATCTATGAGAGGCGCTTTCATGAACTATCTTCAGTCTCGTCACCCATTCGTCAAGGCGGGTTTAGCCGTGGTTTTATTTCTGCTCTGCTTTTGGGGGATTAATTCCGAACATTTCGGGTTTGTTGGTTATATCAGTCTGTTCGGCGCTCTTTTTGTAATTTTTGAAGGGCACAAACTGTCCCTCTTTTTGAAGATACTCATTGCGCTGGTTATTGGTCTGATTCTGGCATTGGGCACACTGGAATTCGGATGGTTCCAGGCTCAAGATATTGCTGTGATTAAACCTGTAGGCAGCAAAATTTTCATGAACTGCCTTACCATGGCGCTAGTTCCCCTGGTCTTCTCATCCATTCTGACAGGCGTCACCAGCTTAGGCGACATCCGGAGATTGAACGTTATTGGCATGCGAACCATTATCTACTACGTATCGACAACAGCCATCGCCATAACAATCGGCCTCTTGCTTGCCAACACCTTTAACCCGGGGCGCAATATCAGCCCGGAAACTCAAGCCAAATTTATCGAAACATTTCAAAGCGACGCACAGTCCAAAGTACAAACTGCTGAGGAAAATAAGCAAACCCTATTCGAAGGGTTGCAGAGTATCTTCCCCAAGAATATTTTTGAAAGCATCAGCTTCGATAAACCCGATATGTTGCCTCTGATTTTTTTCGCAGTTATTTGCGGAATGGCCCTTTTGCAAATTGATGAGAAATATTCAGATCCGGTGATTAAAGTCTGTGCAGGAATAACCGAGATGACTGTCAAAATTGTAGTGATGGTCATGCGCATTGCGCCTTATGGGGTTTTTGCCCTGATTGCCGCAACCATTGCGGATACAGGAAACACCGAGTTCCTGCAGGAGCTGGTGCCCTTTTCCGGCGTAGTACTGCTGGGCCTAGGCTTACACGTCTTTGGCATGAACAGCATATCGCTGGCTTTTCTTTCAAAACGCAATGTAGGAGAGTTTTTCAGAAAAGCAAAAGCGGTCGCAGTGACCGCCTTTTCGACATCTTCCAGCGGAGCAACCATGCCATTGACCCTTGAAGTGGCTGAAAAAGAAATGGGAGTTCGCAACGAGGTCGCCGGATTTGTGATCCCACTTGGAGCCACGATAAACATGGATGGAACTGCATTATTCCAGGGTATTTCGGCCATTTTCCTGGCCAATATTTATGGGGTGGACCTTACTTTAGTGGATCAATTAACTGTGATCGGCATGACCGTCATGGCCTCTATCGGTACAGCAGCCGTACCAGGCGTGGGCATTGTGATACTTACCATGGTGCTGGTTTCAGTGAATATTCCGCCGGAAGGCATCCTCTTCATCTTGCCCGTCAACAACCTTTTGGACATGTTCCGAACCGTAGTGAATGTAACCGGCGACATGGCTGCATCCATTTATATCGACACCTACGATAAACGCCGACTGGCGGCTGCTGCAACGTCTTAAAGTCTAACTTGGTCGGCACAGATAAGAATCGGCCATAAAAACACTATTACTAATTTTCTTAACCTCCCCTTTATTCGCCAATCTGAGGTAAAATCAGGGGAGGTTTGAGGAGGTTGGGGTTTTGGCCACAGACGAAAAGACACAGGCAGTTTTAGATAATATCGTTAACCGTAGAACCATTCCCTGGACCAAGTTGAAACCAGACCCCATTCCAGAAGACCAAATTCAGATCCTTCTTGAGTGCGCGAATTGGGCCCCTACACACAAGTTCACTGAGCCATGGCGCTTTACTCTCTTTCAAGGTAAGGGTAAAGCTCGATTTGCTCAGGTGCTGGCAACCTCATACAAAGAAACTTCCGGCCAAAAATTCAATCCCAAAAAGCATGAAAAGGCCCTAGCTCGCCCACTCCATGTGCCGCTGGTTATTGCAGTTTCCATGAAACGCAGTGGCCTTATCCCTGAATTTGAAGAAATGCTCGCCGTAGGGTGCTCCGTTCAAAACCTGCATCTGGCTGCCTCAGCTTTAGGGCTGGGATGCTCATGGTCTACACCGGGTTATCTCAACCACTTTCACATACGAAAGCTTCTAAACCTGGAAGAAGGCGACTCCTGTTTGGGATTTCTCTATCTGGGTCGGCTAGAGGAAAAAGGCCCATTTCAGTCGATTCGGAAACCTGTGGCAGACAAGGTGATGCGAATCCTCGATTAACCATTAACTTCAAAGGAGAATTAATGTTAGACCAGATTAGAGCCATAGCCATAGAAGCCGGAAGAAGAATGATGACCTTCTATGACGGTGAAATGGGTGTCACCTATAAAGAAGATGATTCGCCACTTACCCTGGCCGACAAAGCTTCACATGATTGCATAATGCAAGGCCTTGCCGCAGCATTCCCCAAAATCCCCGTAATTTCAGAGGAAGGCGTAGTTCCAAAATATGAGGATCGAAAAGACCTGGAACAATTCTGGTTGGTCGACCCACTGGACGGAACAAAAGAGTTCATTAAAAAGAACGGTGAGTTTACGGTGAACATCGCCTTGATCAAGGCCAATCGTCCCATCCTAGGTGTGGTTTATATACCTGCGCAACAGAAGTTATATTTTGCCGCCAAGGGCCAGGGAGCATGGCTTTCTGTGAACGGCTCGGAACCCGAACGACTTTATGCAAAAGACCATTTCAATCCTGAATGCATGACTGTTTCGGTTAGCCGCTCTCACCCTTCCGGGGCTCTAGATGTTTTTCTGAAAAAGCTAAATGGTATTCAACTTAAAGGATTAGGCAGCTCTTTGAAGTTCTGCTTCATAGCAGAAAAACAAGTGGATTTCTATCCACGGTTCGGCCCGTTAATGGAATGGGATACAGGAGCAGCCCACATTGTGGCGGAAGAAAGCGGCGCCATTGTCACCAGTCTAGACGGAAAACCTCTTACCTATAACAAACCGATCATGAAACACAGTGAAGGTTTTATCGCAGCAAGCTGCCAATCTCTATCAGATTATCTTTTTGAAAGAGTTTAAAACGCTCACTCATGCCGGAACCTTTCCGGCATGAATTGTGGCGACTCTAGTCGTTGGAAAATGTATAAAGCTGGGCTAATTTGAAAGAGCGTCTTCTATTTTGATTCCTTGAAACTATAGCTGAAATAGCGCCAATTATTAAGGATACACCTCCAGCTACCATAAAACTGGATGTCAGTGGAGAAATAATGAAAATCGAAGCGAAGACCAAGACCAAGCCAGAAAAAAATAATGATGGCGGCACATTTTCATAGACCCGCCGATTAAACCAATATCCAAACATAACAACCTCTTTCTGTACGAACAAATATATACATTTCTTTACTTAACCGGAAAATCGCATGGAAAGTAAGCGACAGCGGCTCACTGAATGCGAATACAGTACAAAGAGGCAAAGATGGCGCCAAAAGTACAGAATGCCTCTAAGCTACTATAGGGTAGTAATATGCAGAGAAACACCTTTATTGTAAGGTTGCTCATTTATGATCAGTGGCAATATCCTGCCACACCTTGGTGATCATATTTGGTCACCTGGCTTTCTACTACCCCGCCATTTCCCCCCAAGGACCCGAATTTTTCTCGATAATTAAAACATAGTCGCAAAAACCACGAAATGCAAAAAAATATCTCTCATTGTGATTGGAATCACTGGAACAGCGGATATCAGTCCAACTGATATTTTGGTGTACTCACCTGAAAACCATCGGATTGGAAATGATTGAAACGGCATCCAAAAAGTGATTCCAAATGATCAGATAGCGCCTCAGCTCTGCATTGAAACGCGATTTCGCCCTTTTTTAATGCAAGCACCCCAGGGTTTAGAGAAACAAAAGCATTCCAATCGTGGGTAACTACCAGAATGGTTAGGCCCTTTTCTTCAAAAAGACTCTTTAGGAGGCGAACCAGTTCCACACGGTGACTGGGATCCAACGCCTGGTTTGGTTCATCCAGAATCAAGATCTTGGGTTGTTGGGCCAGGGCGGCGGCAATCATGACCCTTTGCCGTTCTCCGCCACTCAGCTCATCAATGAAAGCGTCTTTCAGGTGGGCCACACCTGTACGCTCCAAACTTCGGTCAATGGCTGTACTACGTTCCGACGCAGTATCGTTATAGGCAAAGCGAGAAAGCGCCATAAAAGATTGAACGTCCAGGTTAAACTGCAGTTCCAGAATCTGCGGTGTCCAGGCAATCAGCCGAGCCCTCTCTCTTCCTGAAAGCTCAGAGTTCAGCTGACTATTAATGAAGATTCGACCATCATAATGATTGTGCAAACCCAAAACACATTTAAGTAAAC
>JBNKOV010000256.1:0-7233 GCA_050294955.1 Holophagae bacterium | reverse complement strand
GATGAACTGAAAATTTCTTTACAGTTTGGCCGGTGGCGTAAAAAAAAAATCATCGAAATTTGAACACTGTACTAACCCGGTTTTCCCGCGAATAGCAGTCGTTACAGGCGATTGGGCGATGGGAAATTTAACTTCGTGATGATTAAATCTCTTACTTTCCCCTTGATTGACCAATGGCTACCCGTGTAATCTTTTAAGCCAGAGGAGGTTTTCGTTCTATGGCCGAGGTGGGCTCAGAAATAAGACTTCATAACTTAATAAAGCAGTCGGAAGGCACCTGTGGATCGGGTTTCAACCTTGCGACGGCCATGCTATTGTTTTGTCTTGAAGAGGATGAGCTTTACACCACCCGCAGCGCAGCCGAGACGCGATACCGATACAAATCCTCGTCCTTTTGTAAAATGCAAAAGGCCATTCAGAATAACATTCGTAGAAAAGACTTGGAAAAAGACGGGGTTATTCGCGGTCGCAAGGCCTATTTGGGCGAAACTCTGAAGGATGTCCTCAATGAACGGGGCCGGGCCAAGGCCATTTTGGGGCTCAGGCTCATCCGATCCATATCCAAGCTTAAAGAGGCGGCGCCACCCTTTGGGGAAGCCAAAGATCCCCACAAAATCATGTCTTTATTGAATAACATGATGGTTAATGACCTGGAATTACTGGTTGTAGCCCTTGAAGAGAACCTCAATCACGAACTGGCCGAGCTTCTCAAAAGTCTTCCCAGTCCGGTTTTGGAAATGTTTCTCTGGGAGCTGGGCGATGACGGTTTCGGCGTCTCCCTGAAAAAATTACCCGCGCCCGTTTTGGAAGAGCCTGAAGTATCGGCTCCCGGTGTTGAAGAAACTGAAGTTATCAAGAGTCAAGAGGTTATACCGTTTCCACGATCCGAAAATCGGGAAGAGGAGGCGGCGGAGGCGCAAGCGGTCGTAGCGGGTTCGTCGGCGCCGGTGTTTGGCGCGGTTATTGCCGAGTACGGCGCTCGCAAAACAAAGAATAAAGCCACATCAGTCGATATGAAAGGCCGAATGAAACGGCGGCTGATAGCCATTTCCGGCGTGGCCCTATGCTTGACGGCTCTGGCCACGGTGTACATTACCGATCCTCAAATGGTTTACCGAACAGCTATGGAAGATGGGCCGGAAGCGGCGCTTGCTCTGGAAACGGCAGACGCGCCAAAGCTTGTGCTGTCCAAGGCATATTCCCATTATTTGGCGGGTGAGCTGGACATTGCGGAACAAATGGTTTTTAGCGTTCTAAGCAGACCGGAAGCAACCAGACGCGATAAGGGCGTGAGTTTATACTACTTGGGGCTCATTGCTTTTGACGGTGGGAATCTTAGCGAAGCGCTTGCCTTCTATCGATCCGCCCTGAAACGCATGCGAGGCAATGCGCGGCTTGTTCTCAACCGCTACAGTATTCATACCGCCATGGCGCGGGTGCATCTGGCCAGGGGTGATTTAGAGGATGCTCAGGAAGAACTTCAAACCGCCTATGACTTGTTTGATTCCAGTCGGGTCGTTGGCAAAGAGAAGTATCTGGCTATTTGGAAAGCCTATAATTTTCGGCTATGCCTGGCCCAGGGCCGGTTTGAAGATGCTTTAGATTTTGCCCGAGACGAACTTCAGGTTCTTGAACCAACTGACCGGGATCCAAGGGTTTCCGCCATGAGTAACCTGGCTTTCGCCTGTATGCTGAATGGGCGGAGGGACGAGGCTATTTACTACATGTCTGAAACCGACATGCTGCTCAGCCAGATTGGCAATCCCAAAAAGGGCATGTTCAATCTCATCAATTGGATCTATTATCGACGTTGCACCGATCAGGATCCCTCTTCGCTCATCCAAAGCGTGGAAGATTTTCTGCAGGAAAACTATAATACAGAACTTGAGTATTACTTGCAGTTTGCGCAAACCGCCCCCTGTTGGAGCGATGACGATTAAAGAGGCTGGGTTCTCTGAGCTTGCCTTGGTGGATGCGTCGCGCCCCGGTTTGCTTGATCTTCTCATCCACAAAATGATGGCTTGCTTGGATGTATGAGATACAACCGTCTCCGCCGAGGGGAGGGGAGACGGTGAGGCGCGACGTCCCGATTATCTTAAGCGCACGTGCAAGGCGTATGGCTGCAAGTGCAGGTTATTCCCTGGCGGGGTGGGGGGTCTTCTGGAAGATCCGGGTTACCGTTGTTCTCTCCTGTTCCTCCAAGAAGGTTTTCCTTTTCTGCTGGTTCTAATGCTTTTAAACTCTTGAGTATAGTATCGATTGTCATCATCTCTGTCTCCTTAAAGCCCTGGTGGGACCATAGCGCGGGCCCTTTTCCCGCCGTCAATGCCTTGCGGCTGGTTTAGAAAATACGGCGCCCCATCAGGGAGGCGTGTGGGCGCCTCCTGCCCGAAAGAATTTTTTAAAATTCTCTCGTTCGTGAACCGATGTGAATCGCGCGTATTGACTCGTTTTATGCATGAAAGGGAGTACGGCCCCTTCATCCATACTATTGTAAAGTACTTGCCTGGTGGTGGAACTAGCGTAACCTTTAGATCCCGCGCAAATTTGCATCTACGCTGTAATCGTAAGCCCACCAACAGGTTCTATGGGGATTTACCCATATCCTGCTTTGTAAAATCGTGTTTTCCTCCATTAAGGTATTGCTCTAACACGTTAAGAACGCTGAAATTGGATTTGTGATTGGAACATCACATGACCCGCGGACACATTACAGGGCTCTCACAAATGGATCAACCATTTTCCTCTAGGAATGTGACCGGGCGCACCCCATCGTTGAATAAGCAGGTTTCAACGCTTGCTATGGAGGATTTGCTGTAAGGATAAAAAAATCAAATCTAAACAGACGTTCCTTTGGAATTTGAAGGCCGACGGCCTCCGGGAATCATGCATTCCCTCAAATCCTCATCGTAGGGACACTTAGTCAGTCGGGGTTTCACAGTCAGCCGCCTGGCAAAATCAACGTTTCGATCACTGCACTCCATCGTGCATTGGGTCCGATTTTCTCACATTTTTTATGAATGAGGCAACGCAGATTGAAAAATCTAAAAAAATCATCAAAAGTAAATAAACTCCACCACCTCGGACTACTTTTGAGGGATTTTATCGTTTGTCGTCTGAATGAGATGATTCGGAGTCATGCTGGAATGTATGGCATGAGTTCGATGGTTCTACAGCCTCTAAATAGACGAGCCCGAATGGGAGAAATGAGGCCTCACCGGTCAAGTTGCCGGATGATTTATAAATCAGGAGGCGCTCGTTGAGCATTTCGACTATTTTTGACAATGATGAAATGAAGATGAATAAGGTCGACAAAAACTGGGGGCCGGAAGATCTGTTGGCGCAAGATGGACTTTTCTTCCTTAAAGACGTGGTGAAGGTCTTCAATCTGAAGACATCTACCGTTAAACGCAAATTTCACGAAATCAAAGATTTAGGTCAAGATCCCTATTTGGTGATGGGAGTGAGAAAGGTTTGGCAGCATTGGCTGGTCCGAATGAAGGTGTTTGCGCCTTATTACCGTCATCATCTCGATTCGAAAGTTCAACCCCTGTCCCCTGATTGGGACGCGAATCTCATGTTGAAACAGAGCGGCATTTTCCTACTGGGCGATGTCGTGGAGAGACTCCCGTTTACATCACATCAATTACGCCATCAAGCCAATCATTGCGGCGATCCGCGGAAGGAAATGGGCGTATGGAAAGACAACAACTTAAAACTTTTTGTAGTGGATATGCAGGCCTTTGCGCCCTGGGTTCGAAAGACTTGGAGTGGCGACTTTTCAAGGACTGAGACCACATGAACAACGACCAGCAACCCGAACTTTTCGGGTTCTGGGATTTATGGAGGATGGAGAAATGGAGCAAGGACTAATGTCCAAGGAGACAGTGGCGGAGAATGCGACACCGGCCAAGCGCGGCCAGGTGGGACGTCCCTGGAAATACGATCGATTGATTCTTACTTTAGACGACGATGTCCTGTATTCCCCGGGCGCTGTTGTATGGAAGGGCAGAGTAGACGGATTCTTCGATTACAGACTGGATAGCCGGGAGCGGCGCATTACCCAGGCTGAAATCCGTCACGAGGCCAGGAAAGCCCTGGGTTCGCTCTCGCACTTTACTGCTAAACTGCCAGACAAGCCTGAGGGTTACACCCAAGGCCGCGTTCGGCGTGATCCCAATCCAGCCTGGTATGGCAAAACCTGGAAGGAAGCGTTGTTTCGCTCCCCCCGGTTTACATATAAGCTGGAGAATGCACAATAAGTAATACAATGCCTGACGATTGTGTGAACACCAGGGATGTCCGCTACAATTAAACCTCCTTAGATACTCTGGCGGGCGCCTTTGGTTCTTACGACAATCGTCGGGCATGGTTCTTAGCGGAGCGCTGCTCAGGCGCTTCAATCTGGTTAAAAAAATATGCCCTTTGTCAAATGAGGGTTTGCCTTCCAGTCTTCTGGTATTAAGCGGATTAGGATAGTATCGCGGACCTATGTCCCCTCAGTGGCGGACCTGTGCCGTGTTGGCGTTTGGGTGATCCAAAGCAGGGATTCGGCGTCCCCTTGCGGCTAATAAGGTGCATCTTCAGCGCCTTATCGTTATTTTCAAATGCCACAGCTTCATTTAATTGATATAGTAATGCGAGTGATTTTGAGGGGCAAATTGGGGTCCTTAACTTTGTCTGAATTCGGCGTTGGGCTTCATTGAAGTTTTGCTATTTATTTTGCCAAAGCATTTCTATTCAGAGAGATGGAGTTCTGCGCTTAAACCGCGCTCGGTCCATCCTCCAGAAAAAACGTCCCCTGAAAACCACTCAAATCTTGACTTTTTTGCACTTTCGCACCATGATGAGCAGTTTAGGATCCTTTTTCGGGCTCACTCGAACTGAAGGATGGGGAATGGGGAAAGAATACGGGAGTCACAAGATATGAATTATCCGTTGACGCGAGAAAGCGTCAGCCCTGGCGTCGGCAGTACACCGACATTGTGGGAGGCGCCCACGGGCGTGGCGTCCGGAAAGCGATCATTAATAGACCTGGCAGCTGATATTCGAGAGCCTTTGTTCATCCTGGCCGAAGATCAATCTCTCGATATAAGACCGGCCTGCGCCCCCGGCGATCCCAATGGAAGAACAGCGCCGGTGGTTGGCGTCGTGCCTGCCGTCAATCCCGCCAACCTGGGAGATTCCGGGTTTTGCGCGGATTATGGCCTGGTTTATCCCTATATCTCTGGCGCCATGGCCAACGGCATCGGATCAGTGGCTATTGCAACGGCTTTGGGCAAAGCCGGCATGCTGGGCTTTTTCGGCGCAGCCGGTTTGTCTCCTTCCCGAATTTCAGAAGCCATCGACCAGATGAAGTCCCAATTGGGGGAACTGCCTTTTGGCGTGAACCTGATCCATGCGCCTCAAGAGCCTCAGTGGGAAGAAACCGTTGTGGATCTCCTGCTGGAAAAACAGGTGCGCCTGGTAGAGGCGTCAGCCTATCTGGCTCTTACGCCTGCTGTTGTGCGTTACAGAGTTTCCGGTATTCACGAAGACGCTCTGGGCCGAATAGTGGCGCCCAACCGCATCATCGCCAAGGTATCCCGTATTGAAGTGGCCACAAGATTCCTTTCGCCCCCACCCGAAAAAATCCTCAGCAAACTAGTAGAGCAGGGTCATATCACGCAGGAGCAGGCAAGGCTTGCGGCGCGCATTCCCATGGCCCAGGACCTTACGGCGGAAGCCGATTCTGGGGGCCACACTGACAATAGGCCCGCCATCGCCATGCTGCCCACCATGTTGGCGCTCAGAGATCGAATTAAACAGGAACAGGCATATCCCTTTCCCTTGAGGATCGGGTTGGCGGGCGGTGTTTCCACCCCCGCATCGGCTGCCGCGGCTTTTGCCATGGGCGCAGCCTTCATCCTTGTGGGCACCGTGAACCAGGCCTGTGTTGAGTCGGGCACCAGCGACACCGTTCGCGCCATGTTGTCTCAAGCAGAGCAGGCCGATGTTGCCATGGCGCCTGCCGCCGACATGTTTGAAATGGGCGTCAACCTCCAGGTTCTCAAACGGGGCACCATGTTCGCCATGCGAGCTGCAAGGCTGTACCATTTTTACCAGAACTATTCCAGTCTGGACGCGCTGCCTGAAAAGGATAAGGCCACTTTGGAGAAAACCATCTTTCGGGCCTCTCTCGAAGAAATCTGGCAACAGACTCGGCAGTTCTTCCAAGATCGCGATCCCGTTCAAGTCGATCGGGCGCAACGGGATCCCAAGCACAAAATGGCGCTGGTGTTCCGGTGGTATCTGGGGAAGGCGTCGGGTTGGGCCAATTCTGGCGATCCCGAGCGCAAGGTGGACTATCAGGTTTGGTGTGGACCGGCCATGGGCGCATTTAACGAATGGGTTCGCGGCAGTTTCCTGGAAGCGCCCGAAAATCGCCGAGTTGTAGCGATTGCCATGAACATTCTCTATGGGGCCGCAGTACTTTATCGTATTAATAGTATGCGGGTGCAGGGTTATCCAGTGGAGCCCCCCCAAATCGTTCCCCAACGGATTGAGCAGTTGAAGGAGTTCTTTTCTTGAAAAAAGATCAGCATCCCGTCCCGTTGGCCATCGTAGGAATGGCCTGCCGCTTTCCCAAAGCGGACGGATTTGAAGCTTATTGGGCCAATATTCTTAATGGCGTCGATTGCATTACCGAGGTTCCAAAATCCCATTGGAATCCTGATGACTATTTTAACGAAGACAAAAATGCGCCAGACATGACCTATTCGAGAAAGGGTGGGTTTTTGGACCCGGTTCCCTTCAACCCATTGGAATTCGGCATTCCGCCCACATCAATTGAGGCAACGGACACCTCCCAGTTATTGGGCATGGTTGTGGCCAAGGAAGCTTTGGAAGACGCCGGGTATGGCGAGGGTAGAGATTTTGATCGAGATCGCGTGAGCGTGATTCTGGGTGTAACCGGCGCTTTAGAACTGGTGATTCCACTCGGCGCCCGTTTGGGCCATCCCATCTGGCGAAAGGCTTTAAAGGAAGCGGGTCTGGATGATGCGAAGACCGAGGCTATCGTTCAGAAAATCTCAGATTCCTATGTGCCCTGGAAGGAATCCTCTTTCCCAGGACTGCTGGGCAACGTGGTTGCTGGAAGAATCGCCAATTCTCTGGACCTTGGCGGGTCCAACTGTGTGGTTGACGCGGCCTGCGCCAGCGCTTTGAGCGCCTTGCATCTGGCTTCCATGGAGC
>JBNKOV010000255.1:0-7247 GCA_050294955.1 Holophagae bacterium | reverse complement strand
GATTTCCAGCCTCACGGTTGACGTAGATCTTCCCATTGGAAACAGCGTTGAGCTGCGCAAGATCCTGGCTGATGAATGGCGGGCGACCGTGCGGGAAACTGAAATCTGTTATCGCGAGGGTCACCGCTTTGCGCCTGCCATGGTGGAAGCGGACTCCCGGGATATGAAAAAGCCTCTGAGATTTACGGCGGATGAGGCGGTCATCGTGACCGGCGGAACCCGAGGCATTGGCGCTGAAACGGCAGCCTGGCTGGTGTCCAGCGGCGTGCGCAAGATCGCATTAATGGGTGTGCGGCCCTTGCCGCCTAGAGAGGATTGGGCCTCCATCATTGAGAAAAATCAAGATGCTCAAGCCGCGCAACTGGCGGCTATCGCTGATCTTGAGGCGAAAGGCGCTCAGGTGGCGATCCACACTGGCGTTTTGACTGATAAACCCGCTCTTACCGCGTTCTTCGAGAAAGTGAGGACAATGGGACCCATTGCTGGCGTTATCCATTGCGCGGGCGCTTTCGGAAGAACGCCGGCATTCATCAACAAGGCCGGAGAAGACATGGCGCGGGTATTTGAGCCCAAAATTGAAGGGCTGCAAGTCCTTGGCGAGCTTTTAGCGGAAGATCCCCTGCGCGCCTTCGTGTTGTTCTCCTCCATTTCGGGCACAGTTCCCCAGTTGGGAACCGGCGCGGCGGAATACGCTACAGCCAATGCCTTTATGGACTACTACGCGGCTTACCAGGCCCAACAGGGTCGCACTTATTTCATCTCCATGCAATGGCCCAGTTGGAAAGAAGCGGGCGTTGGCGAGGTGAAGAGCCCTGTTTACGGTTACATGGGTTACCAATCTGTGCCCACTGCGGATGGCCTGGCTCTTATGGACAGCGCATGGCGCTTCGAAGACAAGCCGGTAATCATGCCCTGTCTCATGAAAGACGGCTTTGATCCCAAACGGTTGCTTCTTGCCCGAAGAGAAGCGTCGTCATCCAAACCCAAGGCCGCCAACCTGACCAAGGCCCCGACGTCAGGGGACCCAAGGGAAATTGCTGCTGCATGGTTGACGGAGTTGCTGAAAGAAGAGCTTCGCATTCCCATGGACGACCTCGATCCCGATCTCAACTTCAGTGATTTTGGCGTTGAGTCTGTGGCTGTTGGCGAGCTGGTTCAGCGGATGGAAAGCTGGTTGGGCGTGGATATGGATCCTTCGATTATGTTGGAGTATCCCACTATTAACGAGTTGTCATCTCATCTGGCCGGCGCTTTCCGCAACGAACTGCAGGCTCAGGCTGAGCCATTGACTCCTGAGGCCAGTTCTGAAGCGGTTGTTCTTGCTCCATCTGGCGACGGGTTGGCGCAAGCTGCCATTTCCATGCTGAAGGATTGGTTCCACAAGGAAATTCGCGTGCCACTTGGGTCCTTGGATCCAGACACGCAATTCAATGACTTTGGCGTTGACTCAGTGCTTCTGGCGGAGTTGGTAACCCACATTGAGGATTGGTTGGGCGAGGATTTGGATCCATCCACCCTGTTGGAATACCCCACCCTCAATGAATTGGCGAGTTATCTCGCAGCGAACTTTACCGAGGCCCTGGCTGGGAAATCAGCCGGTTCGGCTGTTGAAATACAGCAGGCTGCTCCTGTAGTCGCTGCGCCGGCTAAGCCCGTTGTTCCTACAGCGCCGCCGGTTGAAACCGCGCTGACTGCGCCAGTTCAGATCACGGACGCGCCGTCCTCAATGCATCAGGCCATCGCGGTTATTGGCATGGCCTGCCACTTCCCAGGGGCTCCAGATAAGGAGACATTCTGGAAAAACCTCGCTGGCGGCGTGGATTGCGTACAGGAAATTCCCAAATCTCGCTGGGACATTGACCGTTTCTACGATCCCAAGCCCCAGTCAGGCAAGAGCATCAGCAAATGGGGCGGTTTCATCGACAATGTTGAGGCCTTTGATCCCGGGTTCTTTAAGATTAAGGAAACGGAAGCCCCCTACATCGATCCATTGGTTCGTCAAATGCTGGAAATCAGCGTGGAAACCATCAACGATGCGGGTTATGACAGCAAAGAGTTGAGCAACCGCAGAGTTGGGGTTTACGTGGGAACCAGGTCGGGCAACTACGGGGACCGTTTGGAGCATGTGCCCAAGAACAGCGTGGCTGGCGTGGGTCAGAACTTCATCGGCGCTCATATTTCCCACTTCCTGAACCTGAAAGGCCCCAACATGGTGGTGGACACAGCATGTTCCTCATCCCTGACCAGCATTCACCTTGCCTGTCAGAGCCTTATGTTCAACGAAAGTGAAATCGCTTTGGCCGCTGGGGCCGACCTGTTGTTGGACGAAACCCCCTACCTGCTGCTAAGCGAAGGACAGGCTCTCTCCCCAACGGGTCGTTGCCGCACCTTTGACCAGAAAGCCAATGGCTTTGTGCCAGGAGAAGGCGCGGGCGCAGTATTGTTGAAAACACTGAATCAGGCCGTGGCCGATGGCGATCATATCTACGCCGTCATCGACGCCTCAGCTCTCAACAACGACGGCGCCACCATGGGCATCACCACGCCAAACCCGGTGATGCAGCAGGGCGCCATACGCGACGCCTTGAACCGCGCATCCGTTTCCGCAGACACGGTTTCCTATGTAGAAACCCATGGAACAGGAACCATGATCGGCGATCCCATCGAACTGAAAGCGCTCACCCGGGTGTTCCGAGAGTTCACCGAGGATCGGGCCTTCTGCGGCGTTGGCAGCGTGAAAACCAATTTCGGTCATTTGCTGAGCGCGGCGGGCATTGCCAGTTTCATAAAGGTGGTCTTGTCCCTTAAAAACAAACAATTACCGCCTACCCTGAATTGTGATCAGCCCAATCCCAGGTTCGATTTCGACAATTCACCCTTCTTCCCCAACACCAGCTTGAAAGATTGGACGCCCAGGCACGGGCTCCGTCGCGCGGGCATCAGCGCTTTCGGTTTTGGCGGCACCAACGCCCACGTATTGGTGAGCGAAGCCGAAGCCCATACGCCTGAAGGGTACCAACCCAAACGTCAACCGCTGCCGTCCATTCAGTACAATCGCAAGCGCTTCTGGCTTGAAAAGAAACACGTTGAATCCACTGAGCACGCTCCCGCTCCAACGGGATCGCCTATGTTGGATTTTGCAAAAGATGAAGACAAGGGGTCCGATGGCCCGCTTGATCTTCTGGTATTCGAGAAGGTGGACGACTAGCATCCGCCGCGCCCAGTCCCGTCATGTCTATTTTGGAGATTCTATGAAGCAGTTCAAGTCTTTTACCTACACCACCATTATTAGGAATACAGACTATATAGTCCGCGACCACAAGGTTCACGGCGTCAGCCTCATTCCGGGTGTCACCTACATGGACATGATCCTCCGGTTGTTGATTCAGGAAGGTTATGACCCAGGCAAGCTGGAGCTTCGCAACATTATTTTCAAAGAGGCTTTGGCCACCACCGACGCCTATGACAAGAAGATACGGGTGACTTTGGACCCGAAAGACGGTTGGGGCTCCGTTACGGTGTTCAGTCGTAAGTTCAAAGACGGTCGATATTTGGAAAACCAATGGGACGAGAATTGTCATTGCGAAGTTTACCACGTAGAGGAACCTCTCACAGGCAGCATCGATCCGGAAGCCCTGAAACGGGACGCATTGAAGGTGAATGATCTGGCCGAAGCCTATGGGGCTGCGCGTCGGATTCACATCCATCACCAGGTTTTCATGCAGGGACTGGGGACCACCTACAAGGGCAAGGACTATTTTCTGGCCCAAATCCATCTCAGCGATCTGGCGCGATCCTACCTCAGCCACTTCTACCAACACCCCGCGTATTTGGACGCCGCCACCATTGCCATTCTCCTTGCTGGTCCGCCTATTGAAGAAATGGACTTTGAAAACGCCAAGCCTTTTATTCCCTTTTATGTGAAGTCTTTCCGGGCCAAGGCGCCCTTGGGCGAGCTTTGTTATGTCACCGTGAAGATGACCTCTGTTGGGGAGGATATTGGCCATAACGATCTTGTCTTTTACGATGCTTCGGGAAATGTGGTCAGCTCCTTTCAAAAATTAACGGGTAAACGGATCCGCTCCAGTGATTTGATTACCCGCTTGAAAGAGGTCAAGGGCGCACCCATCCCACCCGCGCCAACCGTTCCGGCCGTTCAGCCTATGAGTCCCGCTGAGGTCGCTGGCGGTAATTTAAAGGCGTGTGAAGCTTTTATTCTTGGCTTGATCGCGCCCATGTTGGGGCAGAAGCCCGAGCAGGTGAATCCCAACACGCCCTTTTATGATCAGGGTTTGGAGTCCACCGATCTTCTGCAGTTAGTCTCCGATTTGGAAACCAAAATAGGCCGCAAGCTCTATCCGACCCTTTTATTTGAATACACCACCGCCCGAGAGCTAGCGGGTTATTTGCTGGAAGAGGCCCCGGAAGTATTTTCTTCCCCTGCAGCTCCCCAGGTTCAACCCCCTCAGCCCGTTGCGCCTTCTCCCGCCAATCTGAAGAAAGCGGTGGAAAATGAGCTTTGCCAATTGCTGGCGGGCATTCAGGAGACCTCGCCCAAGAATATCCATGTGGATACGCCCTTTTACGATCAGGGTCTCGAGTCTACCGACCTGTTGTTAATGGTCTCCGAGCTTGAGAAGAAATTAGGGCAGCGTCTTTATCCAACCCTGCTATTTGAATACACAACGGTCAACGAGCTTGCGGGTTATCTGCTGGATGAAACATCATACCAGCCAGCCTTTTCAGCGGAGCCTGCATCTCAGCCTCTTGCCCAAAAGGCCGACCGGCCCATGGATTTGTTGTTTTTCCAGCCGGAATGGGAAAATGCGTCCTCCGCATCTGGCGCGACCCCAAAGACCGTGTTGGTTTTTGATGAGCATCAAGCATTATTTCAGGCAATTCACCATCGTCTGACCCCTGTTGGCGGACAGGCGATTTTGGTAAAACCGGGGGCTTCATTTGAAGCTGTCAGCGAATATGAATACCGGTTGAACCTCCAGTCTCCTGAGGATTATCGCTCTCTCGCCGCTGCGCTTCAGACCAGGGGCATGACCCCCAATGGGATTTTGCACAACCTGGCCCGGGACCATTTTGAGGCTTCCGATCAAACCATGACGACTCAACTGGAAACCAGCCTGTATTCATTGGTTTTCCTCAGCTCTGCCCTGTTGGAACTGAAGCTGAAGCACGCCGTTCGCCTGCTTTTCCTCTACACGGACTGGACGGGCAAAGACTATCCCGCCTATGCGGCGGTGGCCGGATTCGCCAGAGTATTATTACAGGAAAACCCGCGCTTCACCTACGCCACTTTGGCTTTGGAAGAAGGCCTGGTTCCCGAATCATGCGCCGATGCGCTGCTTGCCGATTTAAGCGGCGAGGATGTGGAGATTCGTTATCAGGATGGCGCTCGCCAAGTTGGTCGATACCGGGAGTTTCAGCCCCAAATCGCATCAAAGCCCGCGTCGCCCAAAGATGGCGGCGTCTACTTAATCACCGGCGGACTGGGCGGACTTGGTCTGATTTTCTCTCGTTATCTGGCCAGATGGAAAGACGTGAAACTGGCGCTTACGGGTCGGTCCCCCTTGAAACCTGAGAAGCAGGCCCAATTGGATGCGATTCGAGAATTGGGCGCCCGGGTTGAATATTTTCAGGCGGATATTTCAAGCAGACCAGGGGTTGACAACCTTATCTCTCAAATCCAAAACCGTTGGGGTCAGCTCGACGGGGTCTTACATGCCGCAGGTCTGGTGAGCGATGACTACATCATCAAAAAACAGACCGAAGAAATAGCCCGTGTTCTGGCTCCCAAGGTTTTCGGAACCGTTTACCTGGATGAGGCCACCAGGGACAAGGCCTTGGATTTCTTTGCGTTGTTCTCTTCGGTCGCGGGCGCTCTTGGCAATCCTGGTCAATGTGATTACGCCTACGCCAACGCCTTCATGGACCACTACGCCCGCATGCGCGAGGCGAAACGCGCCATGGGTCTGCGAAAGGGGAAGTCTCTTTCAATCAACTGGCCGCTCTGGGCGGACGGGGGCATGTACCCTGACGAAGAGCTGGTTGAAATGCAGCGGGTTCACACGGGCATCGATGTCTTGACCACTGATGCTGGATTAGAGGCGTTCGAGAAAGGGTTGGCCAGTGAGGCAACCGGTTACATCGTGCTTCAAGGTGATGGACCCCGCATTCGTAACCTACCCATTTTCAGCGCATCGGCTGAGCCTCCTTCACAATCGGCTCCAGCGCCGCTTCCCAAAGCAAAAGCGACCACAGTCGAGCAGGACTATATCGCGATCGTGGGCTTGAGTGGGCGGTATCCCATGGCCGAAGATCTGAACGCTTTCTGGGACAATTTGAGGTCTGGAAAGGATTGCATTTCTGAAATCCCCTTGGAGCGTTGGGATTATCGGCCCTATTATGATGAGGACGGCGGCAAGGGCTCCATCTCTTGTAAATGGGGCGGGTTCCTGAAAGACGCAGATAAATTTGACGCCATGTTCTTTCAAATGAACCCCAAAGGTTCGCAAATGGCCGATCCTCAGGAAAGGGTTCTCTTGGAAACTTCCTGGGCGGCCTTGGAAGACGCAGGCATACCGCCCAAATCTCTCTCAGGCAAGCCTGTTGCGGTATACGTGGGCGTAATGTGGGGCCATTATCAGCTGTTTGCCGCCGAGGAATTTACACGGGGCAATATCCTGCCTCTGTCCTCATCCTTTGCATCCATCGCCAATAGAATATCCTATAGTTACAATATCACTGGACCCAGCATGGCTCTGGACACCATGTGCTCTTCTTCTTTGACTGCCATTCAGCTCGCATGTGATTGCCTGCATAAGGGCGAGGCCGAAATGGCGCTGGTTGGCGGCGTCAACCTGTCATTGCATCCTGGAAAGTACTTTCAATTGAGCGGCATGAATATGCAGGCCAGCGATGGTCGTTGCAGGAGCTTCGGGGAAGGCGGCGATGGCTACGTGCCCGGAGAGGGCGCAGGCGCAGCCATTTTGAAACCACTGTCTAAAGCCGTTGCCGACGGAAACATGATCTACGGTTTCATTCGCGGCGTGGGGCTGAATCACGGGGGACGTTCCAGTGGGTTTATGGTGCCCGGACCCAAGGCGCAGGGCGACTTGATCCGCACCGTTCTGGAGAAATCCCAAACGCCTCCCGCAACCTTGAGTTACATCGAAACTCACGGAACCGGAACCGCTTTAGGCGATCCCATTGAAATCAACGGACTCATGCGCGCC
>JBNKOV010000254.1:4177-7256 GCA_050294955.1 Holophagae bacterium | reverse complement strand
GAATGGCTCTTTATCTTTGAAATAAAGCACTTCCTCTCGGCCCACCAGGATGTAGTCGTCTTTGCCGTCGAAAAGTAGTTCGGTTGTGGCGGTAATGAGGAAGCCTGGATCTGCAGAAGGCGCGCCGTGGTCTCCAATCAGGTCGCGAATGCCATTCCTGATATAGTGGGTGATGAGGTCAACCTGAGTGTTCCAGTCGGCGTCTAATTGGACTCGTCCCTGTTGAAGATAGACCCGGCTGTCCCGTTTAAGGGGATCAAAAGGTAGTCTTGTAAAATCGCCTTGCATAAAATGATTGACCTGTTATGAAGGTTTTGGCAAATTGAGAAAGGGTTTCACGCCTTTCCTGAATTATACCTTGTTTTGGGTTTTGAATTCCTGCATTTAATTAAATAAATTAATTAAATGGAAGATGTTGGATCTGATTGTCATTGAGACTACGTGATAAATTGCAGAGCGGGATACAGGCCAAAAGGCAGGTATTCGTCCATTACCGCCTGCAAATTACTCATTTTGCGCATTTGGGTGAGCGGCTGCCAGACGCCTACCTCGCTGCCGTTCTCTGATCCGGTGAGTAGTTCCACCGGGTTGTCGTGTTCCAATCGGGCATAGGCGGGATCGCCATAATTTGTGGAGGAAAAACCAGGTTGAATATGGCGTCCCTCCTGCCATTCCTGAATGCATCGGTAGGTGGGCGGCGTTATAGAATCTTTTGGGAAATAAGAATATCGCACCAGACCATTTTCACGTTGTCGTACTTTTACTGGGCCGGTGAAAAGGCAATCTATCGCTTTGTTCAACTTGCGCAAAGAGGTTGATCCCAATACCGTGGTTCTAAGGAAATCTCCCATGAGGAATGCCTTTGAAGGGGGCTCTCCTGGTTTGTTTCCTATGTGGCCGTCGATAATGCAATCCGAGATTTTGAGGATTAAAACGCCGGTATCGGCTGATGCAGAGCCTAAGATGCTGTGGCGGGCGGAAATTTCGAAGCCAAAGGTGCCGCTTGCCGCGCCTATATGGATGCTGTTCCTGTTTGGTTTGGGGATGAGGGTTGTATGAGACAGGGTCACTTCAAAGTACCCATCATCCTCACTTTCTAGATGGAGTTCGCCGTCTATGAGCAGGCCATTGAGAACGAGGCCGGAACCTGATCCGCCGGCCTTTATTCTGAATACTTCGGTGATGCAGGGCCGCTTCCCATTCGCCGCCTCAATGGTTAACTTTTCTTCGCCGTTCAGGGTTTGTACGTCGGGGGGAAAGGCATAGGTGCCGCTGTCCATGATGCGTATGGGTCCGCGGAATGCTTTTGCGGTAAAACCTTGAATGGCGGCTTCCAGCGTTTTGTAATGCTTTCGCTTAGAGCGTTTTTTGGGTTCCTGGTGTGATACGAAGGCGCCAACCTCTGGAAGAGGGCAAAGGGTGGTGCGGCGATCATAGGGACCTGATCCCAGATTTGCAACGGCGCCATAGGCGTATTGAAGGCTTATCTGGTCTGTAAGAACGGGTTCTGTAAAAGTCATCCGTCCCAATTGAGGATCCACTGCAATACGGTTTTTAAAACGTCGCTGCTTGCCATCGGCGGTTCTATAGGGGCGCGATTCCGCTGGTATCGTGATCGGTTTAGAGAGATCTTCATAAATGATCTCTTCATTGGGCACCATCTTTCCATCTACAAAAATTTTGAAATG
Organism: Holophagae bacterium; assembly: GCA_050294955.1. Lineage (GTDB taxonomy): Bacteria > Acidobacteriota > Holophagae > Acanthopleuribacterales > Acanthopleuribacteraceae > JBNKOV01. Next base: position 5,568 of record JBNKOV010000254.1, on the reverse strand, counting down.
TTGACGGCGTTCAAGGGTTTCTTTGTCGAAGGCTTTGCCTTTGGCCAATTGGGTTCTATACCATTCGCTGGCGCTGATGAGGGGATTTGTCAGGAGTGGACCGGGCACGGTGCCGATGTCGTTTGGCCAGTCGGGGTCTTCCCAGGGAATTGGCATTTTGTATAGCGGGATATCCATGCCTATGGGACTGAAACTGAAGCAGCGGTCCATAACGTCAAGTCGCATAGGACGCACGCCGCTTATTTGGAAACTCTGCAGGCGCCATATGTTGATATTCAAGCTGAAGGGGCTTCCGCTCCCCGAATTGTCCTTTTCACTGTCCGATGATCGGATGTCTACTGTTCGCGAGCTGTTTTCAAAGGGCGATCCCAGCCATGCCACTTCGCTGCTGTGTAGGGACACTGTGCCTTGTTTTTTCTCGCTAGGCGCCGCCATGTGTTGGGTGATGATGGGACCGTCGGTGCCTTCCTTCACACAGATTCCCCATCCAGTTACTTGGGAGAGCAGTTTTTCCAAACTGGCGTGTGATCCCTTTCTGCGTCGATTGGCCAGGGCGTTGGCCACCAGGGGCCGCATCCTGGCGAGGCCCTCTAAATTCTCGGCTGGAAGTTTAAACCCAACCAGTTCTCCGATATAGGGAATAACCCAGGGCTCGCATGTTTCAATAAAGCAATTTTCAAAGAGTTGGTTCAGGCCGTCTTCGAGGGATTGATAGGTTTCCTCTAAAACGGAGAGGTAGGCTTTGAGTGGATTTCCCCTTCGTTCATCCTGGTAGCGATAAATCTCCGGGAGCATTTGATAGAAGCGCATGGTTTACTCCAGGTAGATGCCGTTGTCGTTGATGATGAGGATTTGGGCGGGCCGGGTTCTCTTGCGAACGGGGTCCCACATGGTTGGTTTTGCTTTGATGACTTCGAAAAGCTGGGGACCGGAACCTTCGGGGTACATGGCTTCCAACTCTGCTGAAAGCACGCCTTCCACGTCGTTCATGATGCGAACCAGTTCGGCGGCAACAAGATCCTGGCCAAATTGTCTCTTTTCGATGCGATAGGCTTCCAGCAGGGTTTCCACGATGCGATTTTGGACTCGTTCTCTGTCTTCCTTTTGTTTCACTCGAATTCGGGCGTGAACATTAAATCGCAGGGCGGAGTAGCTGTCCAGCATGATTTGACCAGATGTCCTGGCTTTTTTGCTGTTTATGAAATTTAACAGGCCGAAATAATAATCGGATTCAGGGTCTAGCAGACGACCATCATCCAACACCACAGTTAAGTGGCCTACCGATTGAAACCCGATCTGAATGGTGGCGGCGGCAACTTTTGAAATGCCTGGGTAGAGCTTTACCAGGTCTTCGCAATCCGCTAAGGTGACAATGCGATCAATGGCGCGTG
>JBNKOV010000254.1:0-4167 GCA_050294955.1 Holophagae bacterium | reverse complement strand
TTAATGCCCAGTGGTTTGCTTAAAATTCGCGTGATGCTGTCTGCCGGGACGTTCCCGCGTTGTCCCAGGCCATACCTGTAGGTGGCTGTCACGTTTTTGTAGCCGGTGGGAAGCTTGGCCCCTGAGCGACCGTCGCCAAAAATGAGCTGGCCCCCTTCATCCGTGGATCTGAGCATGAATTGTCGTAGATCGGGAGCGCCCGGGAATAGGGATTGCGTTTGGCTCCAGGGAACCCCATCGTGGGCGTCACCGGGGTTTACATGAACCTGGAGTTGAGGCTTGGGTCCGCCGTTTTCTTCTACATAGGTGAGAGGTTTGAATTTAAGCTGAAACCTCTGGTTTATCTTTTCATGATCGCCATTGCCCAACACTTCCTTAACCGTTTTTCCATGGGTTGCGGCTACCACATTGCCGAATACTGAAATGGTCCTTCGGTCGTACATGCGTTTGAGCGCCCGGTTCAGCACCAATCGGGAAAAATCGTTATGTTCATTGATGTTAGCCGCCAGGATTCTCTTTTCACCCATTTGCTGATCGCCTTCACGGGCCGACTCAACGATTATCTCTCCCTCCGCAGCGTCTAATCGCATCTGTTGACCATTCTCTCGCTCAAAAGTCCAAACCTGTGTCGAGTTGTGACTTGTGGGGGTTTTAACCACGGTCAAACTCTCAGACGGGATGCAAACCCTATACCGTGTGCCTTCCCGATAGATGGCGGTCACGTTTCCCAAGGTGTCTTTTAAATACCAGCCTTGATGGCCTTCCAGGGGAATTAAGGTTACATCTTCGTCGATATTCACATTGTTCTGGAAAAAAGGCTCGCTAAGGTATTTGAGAAAGGTCTCTTGCTCAAGGCGGACTGCATTGTCAATCATGAAGAGCGTTTTTGGGGCTAATCGAACCGTGCGACCGTGTTGATCTCGCAAAACGGAGAACGCCTGGAAGCCAATCCAGGGATTTCTTCCTGTGCCAATGGCCAGAGTGGAAACGTGATTGGAAATGCCTGTGTGAATTTGACGCCAACCCTGTTCATCACCTTTGTGAATGTATAGGCCTTCTCCCGAAGTCCCTGCATACATTCGTTTCCCGCTGTGGAGCAGGGCTGTAATGGGCGCGGAACCCAATCCTCTGGTGAAGGGTTGCCAGGGTCTTCCTGGTTTTCTACAATAGAAAATGCGATTGGGCGTTCCCGCCAGAAAATGGTTGCCAGAGCTGTTCACCGACAGGCAATTGATGCGTAGGTCATTCAAACCCTTGTTGACAGGCAACCAGCGTTCCTTTCCCTGGGGAAGGAAAAACACGCCGTGTTCTTTGGCGCCAGCCATCAGGCCCAGTTTCGGAACATGAATCAAGCTGGAAACAAACGTTTTTCTAAGTCCCGCGTTTGATGGTCGCCATGAATCACCATGGTCTTCCGAGAACCAGACCCCTTGATCTCCAGCCGCTGCATAGATGAAGCCCGATTCATGGTCGATGATTATGGCCGACAAGGTCATGGTGAGTGAAAGGGGTTGCCAACGGTCATTCCTGAAGCGATAAAGACCTGGACAATCGCCCCCAACTCCTGCAAAGAGTTCATCCAATTCGTGGTCCACAGCAAGCGTATGCACGGGTAAACCGATCAGGCCAAAAGGGATCCAACCCGTATTCGTTTTCCTGTAAATTCCTTGATCCGTGCCTGCATAAAGGCGAGCCCGGCTGTCTCTGGTAATGGCATGCACATGGTGGTGGGTCAAGCCATCGCGTTTGACCTGGTTTTGTCCCAATGTGTAGATTCCGCCCACAGGACCCTGTCTGGCTCTGGATCGTTTGCCCGAAATAATGAGGGTTCGGCCTGTTGGGAGGTCCGAAACCTTTGGGGCTACGTCTACAAAATTACCAGAAATGGGTTGATTCTCTGGGGTGGACGGCCAGTGAAGCTCCAGTGATTCGCTTATCAGGTATAACTCGGTGCGGCGTAGGTCAAATAACTCAAGCTCGTCCTCTGCGTCCGTGGCTATGCGGGTTACGGTTTTTGTTTCCCCAAAATCAGATCGTGTGACCGACGAAGCGGACTGAACTGTGAGCAGGAGATTCTGTTCATCCTGAGAAAGGAACACCTTGCTCCCCTGTTTCAGGTCTGGGGCCTTGCCTGCCAGGTCAATTTGGCCGTCCTGCAGCCAGAAGCCAGGCCACTCGTTGGGTCGGAAGGTTCCCGGCGGCGTGGCCGCAATAATGGAACCATCGGAGCCAAGCGCCAGAGCTTTTATATCCTTGATTCGCTTTTCCACCAATAACCTGGGGCCTCTCCTGGTGAGATGGTAGGTCTCGTTTTCTGGACGGTCAATGATAGTCCAAACCTTTCGAGCTTCATTCACTTGAATGACAGCATGAGGCGATAGACGAACCCCGTGGTTCAGGAAAGCAGCCCTCAGAGATATGGGAATGAGACCGTATTCTATGTCCGGGGTCCAGTGACGCTCCAGTTCAAACAGTTTTACTCGTAAACGTTCATTTTTGGGGATCCAGGAGCCAGCGCCCGGGGTGATGGAAAAAACGCCCTGGTCAGTCGCCGCAAACAGGGTGGTGGGCGGGTCTTTATAAACCGCCATGTCCCGAATTTCGGCCCCTTTTGGAATGCCTGCGCTCATGGGCGTCCAATTGCGGCCTTTGTCGGCTGACTGGTAGATGCCTGTAGAGGTTCCCGCCGTGAGGAACCATTCCCCATCGTTTTTCTGAACCGCCAAAAGGTGAGAGACAACTGGGCCGGTTCCTTCTTCGTCCGGGTCGAGGCCCTTGGACGCTTCCTTCCAGTTGTTGCCCAGGTCATCGGAAATAAAGATGCCCAAATCCGTTCCAGCAATGAGACGGTTCTCAATGACCGTAAGGGATCGAACGCTCAGATTGGCGTTCTCAGTCTCGGAGTCGTAGCGGGGAAGACCTTTGTTTACAGCTTTCCAACCATTGCCCTGAGACCTGAAAACGCCGTGCTCCGTGCCGACAAAAATCAACGCGGCTTCAGTATCGCTCCGATTTGACGCCTGATTGGAAAAACCACTTCTGCGAACCTGGCGGGCCACCTTTTTAAAAGAGCCCAATAGTGCGTTGATCAATAGGCTGAAGATTTTTATCAAAAGCCCAAGGAGCCAACTTGCCAACAGGGCGTATGATTTTGGGTTCAGTAAACGCAGGAGGCTTCTTATGTCGATTAGATCCAAGAAGGATGAATATAGTGATATGGTTACATTTCCCACGTGGGGCAGGATAACGTTGACGGCAGTTTCAGGCAGGCCGGGATTTGCTTTTTGAGCTGCTGAGCCTTTGACCGGAGACCAATTCTCGCCAAGACTGCCGGATCTGAAGACGGTCCCGTCGGAAGAACCGGCGTAAATTCTGCCGTTTGCATCGAATGCCAGAGACAGGATGTCCATGGATGTGAGAGTCATATTCATGGGTCGCCATGTTCTACCCTGGTCGGAGGATCGATAAATGCCCAAGCCAACCAGGCTAACAAAAAGATGGCCCCTGGGATGCACTCCCATGCAGCGAACATCCGCCGACGGTAATTGCGTTCCGATCCGCTTCCAGTCGGCATGGGCAATGCCCCCGAGATGGATGCCTCCGTCTGGCGGCGCTATCTGGTTTCGGGCTTCGTCGGGGAGGTCTTCCCAAAGTGCTGCGTTATGGCCAAATAAGGCGGATTTCCGCACAAAGAGGGTCAACTTGACATTGTGAATTGGAAGGTCTGCGGCCATAACGTGCGTAGGATCTATGACCAATGGGTTCTTCCATGACATGAGAATATGGTCGCCCTTTCGCGTCACGTCGGTCAATAGATGCGAGAGCAGCACCGGTTCGGCCTGATCTGATCTGGTTATGGTACCAGTGATCACCAGCAGGTCCCCAATTCTGGGAAGGAAGCCATGACCAGAGAGTTTGAGGGAGGCCGCTCCGGTTGTGACCGGCGTTTTCTTTGGTTTAAATGGGTGGTGCAGGCTTAGGCGATTCCAGTGTTGTCGCGCTTCCAGGTCTTCAAGAGTCTCAAAATGTTGAGATTCGGTATCTGGCGTATTCGGCACGCTCTCAAGTTTGATGCCTGCCGGCGCCGTGGTTGCTTTAATAGCGTTTGCTGATTCACCCATTTGAAAGGCGACATAGGTCGTGGCGGCTAGGCCGGGATCCGGATCG
>JBNKOV010000253.1:0-7276 GCA_050294955.1 Holophagae bacterium | reverse complement strand
CCGTTTGCCAAAGACCCTGTCGCGATCCAGGCCTCTGCGGGCGCCGTCGCGATCAATAAAGCGTCTGGCGCCCAACACCTTGCGAGCAGAGCCGCCGGTCTTACCAACGGCCCGTCCTGGCTTTCTGCCCTGTCCAGGCAGGTAGGAAGGCCGGTTTTCGACAGGAAAACTCTCAATCTTTTTGCGGTCCCTCAGAGAGAGCAACACATCATTGTTTTTCAGGAAGCGGTAGAGATTGATCTCCGCTTTGGGCTCGAAGTCGCCAGTTTTCAGACGCTCCACTTCGGCTTCTGTGAGATGGCGCCACTCGCCGGTCTTCAAACCATCGATGGTTAAAAAGGAGAAGGCGACCCGTTTCAGCTTGCTCACGGGGTGTCCCACGTGCTCAAAAATCTTGCGAATCTGATGGTTCTTGCCCTCAAAAAGCGTCACTTTCAACCAGCTATTATTGCTTACTTTCAAAACCTGAATCTTGCAGGAGCCGTATCGAGTGCCGTCAATGGTGACCCCGCGCTCCACCCGCTTAATGGTAACCACCGTAGGCTCGTGAGCCACCTTCACCAAATAGGTTTTGGGACATTTCGACTTGGGCGTGAGCAGCCGGTTTGTCATGTCGCCGTCGTTGGTGATCAACAGTGCGCCTTCCGTATTAAAATCGAGACGGCCCACCGGATAGATGCGGGTTTTCACGCCCTGGATCAAATCCAGCACCGTGGGGCGATCCTCGGGATCATTCACCGTGGACACCACGCCCTTGGGCTTGTTAAGCAGAATGTAGACATGTTCGTCGGAAACGTGAATCAGCTTCCCATCTACCTTGATGTGGTCCTTTTCGGGATCCACCTTGAAACCCAACTGATCAATGATCTGGCCGTTCACCGACACCCGACCTTCCAGAATATAGGCTTCAGCATCTCTTCTCGAAGTAATGCCCGCCTGGGCAATAACTTTTTGCAACCGCTCTTCCACGGCAACTCCTCTATACACAACCTGTGGTTTTTAGATTTCCTGAATGGGGCGGATTCCAAATCCCTTTATTGGGGGGATCCCACGCCCTCCTCCTTCAGTCAGGCTGATGGTTAATTTTGCATTCGCAAATCATGGTTTCACCTTTTGCTGCGCCATGCTCTGGCCAGGCGACAAAGGCCTTTCTTCAAAAAATCATGACGAACTTTCTACTGAACGCCAGAATGATTCATCGTTAAGTAACTTTTTGGCGCATTCCTGATGGGCACTTTTCTTGGAAGTGCCTTCTGCGGACGGCCCATGATGGTTGCCCAGTTCCACATGGATTCGGAACCTACGGCTGTGAGCGGGTCCTTCAACGGCGTCCACCACATAGGCGGGAAGACCCAGTCCCAACTCCTGTGCTTTCTCTTGCAGCACCGTTTTGAAATCTACCGCATTTTTGATCTCCCGAGTTACCTTTTCAAAGTCCTCGCGATATATTCTGTTAATGAATCGTTCCGCTTCATTCAGTCCGCCATCCAGTAAAATAGCGCCAATCATGGCTTCCATGGCGTCAGCCAGGATGGAGGGCTTCTTGTCGCCGCCCGCCTTCTTCTCGCCCCGACCAAGATAAAGACTCTCGCCCAGGGACAGCTCTTTGGCCTTTTTGGAAAGGACCGATGCTGACACCAGCACGGATTTCATTTTTGAAAGAATGCCTTCGGGTTCCTCTGGAAACTGGTGAAAAAGGGTTCTTGAAACAAAATAGCCCAGAACGGAATCGCCAAGAAACTCCAATCGCTCGTTGTAGGGACGATTATTCTCATAGCCATAAGAGCTATGGGTCAACGCCTCTTTAAGCAATTGCCTCTTCTTGAATGTGTAATCTATTTTCTCTTCCAAGGCCCGCATCAACCAACCTCCGGCCAAATGGGTTATAATAGGGGAAATGCATGCATTTGTCCAGCAGAACTATCGTAAAACGATTGTTCCATGGGGTTGAGGCTCATTTCACAATGTTTAAACCACGCCCTGTTGGGCAAACCCACAACGCCTCACACCCACAGAGTCAATCACGACCTGGTCAGGCGACCCAATTTCAACTGAAAAACCCGGCTTTTGGGAAACCCCATTGATGGTATTTTGGCCAAATTGTGACCCATAGGGCGCCCAAACACATAATATTCTACGTGGCTTTTCTGTAATAGTATTTTGATGTTTTTTGTTAATGAGTTAAAATAATTAATCATACCGGCATTTGCATGATAAATTCCGGTGTGATAAATGCCCAAATATCCGAATTGGATCTTGACGGAGCCGCGTTATGCCTCTTGCTCAAGTTGCGAACGCGCGGCTCCAACCTTACAAATTAATCCATTTTCTGGCATCCCAAAGGGACTAGGAGGCCATGCATGAAATGCCCTTTTTGTGGACAACTCAGCGACAAGGTAGTTGATTCCCGCGAAAACAAAGACGGGGAAATGATTCGTCGAAGACGGGAGTGTCTGGCCTGCAACCGTCGCTTCACCAGTTACGAGCGCATTGAAGAAATTCAATTCATGGTCATTAAAAAAGATAATAAGCGCCAACTGTTCGATCGCCAGAAATTATTAAAAGGAATCCTGGCTTCTTGCCAAAAAAGACCCGTTCGCATGTCGGAATGCCAAAATATTGTGAACGATGTTCTCTATCATTTATACCAGAAACCGGAACGTGAAATTGATAGTGGAGAAATTGGCGAGATCGTAATGAATCGTCTAAAGAAACTGGACAAGATTGCCTATATCCGCTTTGCTTCCGTTTATCGGGAATTTGAAGACGTCTCCGACTTTATGGGCGAGGTGGGATCTCTTATAGACGACAAAAAAGGCTCTCACTCTTCGTAGCAGATGCGGTTGCCGCCTTCCCTTGCCCTTAATAATAATTTGTCCGCGCGGTTGAAAAATGCTCGCGCGTCTTCCCCAGGCTGCAGCATGGCCACGCCGCCGCTTAAGGTCATGGTGAACTCTTCACCGTGGGCCTGATAAACATGGGAGCTGATATATTCCCGAACCCGGTTGGCTACCTTGTAGGCCTTTTCTTCAGAGCAATTGCTGAAGATCACCCCAAACTCGTCTCCCCCCAAACGGTAGGTGAGATCGAAGTCACGCAGGGATCGGGTGAGCAAGGCGCCAAAGTTCAAAAGAACATCGTCCCCCACCTTGTGACCCCGAGTGTTGATGTCGCGGAAACGATCAATATCCAGCAAGAGCAAACAGAGCTTGCCTCGGAACCGGTTCGCCCGCTCCACAGCTACGGCCAGATCATCGTCAAATAGGCGCTTGTTGCGCAAACCGGTGAGATGATCCCGGTCCGCGTCCCGCTGGGTCTCTTCCAAACGGCCTTCAAGATCCTGGATCTGGTTCTTGCAGAACGACAATTCCACGGCCAGGTTGCTCAAACCGGACTGAAATTCCGCGCCCTTGTTCAACATTCGCTGGCCAATGCTCACAAAAGATTCCGATAGCGCCCGAATATTATTAATGGTTTTCGCCTCGTAAACCTTCTGCATAACCTGCTTTAGATCCACAGACCAGGTGTCGGAAGAAATTAAACCTTGCTCCAGTAATTGCAGAATCTCATCTAAAGTATGGTTAATGGCTCTCTGGCTCTTTTCCAGATCAGGGGTGGGCGGCAGGTCGCCCCCAGCCGTTGCAGCCTCCATGGCCTGCTGATCCCGGGTTTTCACAAAGGCCCGAAAACGGGAGTCCACCACTTTATGGGTGTTGAACTGTTCAATATCGTGGATATAACTGCGCAACGGCTTGAGCATGGCCTCGGTTGAATGATCGTCTTCGATAATCAGAGCTTCCAACATGGATTCAACGAGGCCGATAAATTTTTTCTTAACGGAAGTGGTCATGAACGACTCCCAATTTGGGGGATTGGCATGCTCAATTTTCTTGTCGTGCCAGGGATGCGCGGGGCTTCGCAATCTCTTATATATTATACCCCTTATTGCCCTGTTTTGAAATATTTGTTAATGGGTTTAAATTGTACAAAAACCGACAATCTCATGCCCCGCAACAATTTGAGTTACATGCCCGTTTTACCGCAGACCACCCCATTAAAAAGTGTTGCGAGGCGAGGCTCCAACGGTTCAGCTCCTGTCTTCTCAATTGCTTCGGGGAAATGAGTGCGGGCTGACGATTCTATTAAATCCAGGCGACCGGTTCAGAGAACCAGCCGCCTTCTCATGGTTTAACGGGTTAAATTCACAGGTCCGGAAGCGGTCACGTGAATATTATCTTCAATGCGAATGCCGCCCATGGGGATGAGCGCGTCGATAAGATCCCAATTCAAGTGTTTTCCCTTCTCCGAGTCTCTTTCCGGATTGAGGAGAACGGGAATGAAGTACAGACCGGGCTCGATGGTGAAAACCATGTTTTCCGTCATGGGCCGGTTCAATCGCAGGAACTTATGCTCCTCTGGAGGAGGCGCGAGGGCGCCGGTGGTGTCTTTAAAGAAACCGCCCACGTCGTGGACCTGAAGGCCCAGGAGATGGCCAATGCCGTGGGGGAAGAAGATCTTGCTAACCGCCTGCTCCTCCAAAGTCTCCCGGTCGCCGCGCACAATGTCGTGCTCCATGAGGATGTCCAAAACGCCAGCATGGGCGGCATCGTGGATTTCTGCGTAGGGCACGTCTACCTTTACCTGCTCAATGAGTTGGCGATGCATGATGTCCATCTTGCTCAAAAGCGATTTGAACACGGGATGGGCGTTGTCGCGAGCGTAGGTTCGGGTAATGTCGGATCCATAGCCATTGTGGCGATAGCCCGCATCGATCAACAAAACCTTGCTGTCCCTGCCGGACTGACGGCGCTTGTTCTGGTAATGCAGAATAGCGGCCTTCTCGTCCAAACCCACAATATTGGTGTAGGGACAATCCAGCTCCAACATGTTGTTGGCGGCCAGGTAAGCGGTGTGAATGTCGTATTCGCTGCCAAACTGGAGGAAAGCCTCGTGGGCGGCGTTGTGACTGATCATGCCAAGTCGATTGGCTTCCCGCAACTGCGCCACTTCATAGGGGGTTTTCATGCCGCGATGATAGTCCAGATAATTCACCAGATGCACTTCGTTTTGCAAATAGGCGGGCAGTCCCAGATCCGATGCAAAAGCGGTGTTCTCGCCGATAAAGGCGATCTGTCTGGTGTTTGGCAGATGAGCCATGACTTTTGCGGCGTCTTCGAGCTGAATCACGTCGAATTGATCCGCCCACCAACTCATGGTTTCCGCGCCCTGCTCGTACCAGAAATCCGGTGGAACCACCTGAAAATAGACCGGCTTTCGACCGGGCTGAACCAGAACCATCTGATCGGGTTTGTTCAACACGGGCACGAGCCAGTTGAAATGGCCGCAAGATTTAAACGGCAGATGATTGTCGTCTGCAAAATAAACAGATTCCGACCCGCTATGGATAAGAACCGCATCCGTATCCGGCGCATCCTTCTCACCCTTGAGATCACTTAAGGCTTTTTCGTAAATGCCTTGAACATGCTGGATATGGGCTTCAAACAACTTGTCAAGATCCATAATATCTCCTCGTTCGAGCGGTTGCGCTCAAAAAATGATAGGCCGGCTTCATAAACTCAAGGCTGTCCGCTCTCTTTGACTGCCTTGAAAATCAGGTCTTCATTTTCCACCATGGCCCGGCAAAAAACAAGGAATTCCTGGTATTGCTCAGGCGCCACCATCTGGGCTTTTAGATGGTAGGTTCGCTTGATGGTTAATGTCTGGTCGCTCTCTCTTTCCACCACCAGTTCATATCGGCCAAAAGCGGTATCCTCGCGCAACACGTCGGTCTTGGATTCCCAACGGTACCCAAGCGGCAGGTTCAATTTCAGGGTCGCCACGTTATAGCTGGGACGCGAAATGGCAATGGGCGTGGTTCTACTGGCCAATCTGCCGTACCGCTCCAGCAGCCGCACATGGGGCAGTGGGTAAGGCAGGGTTAAGCCTTTTTTGTCGAACTGACCCAATTCGGGAAGCCGGAAGCGGTTGGTGAGTTCGAACTCCCCTGGGGGCAGATCCTCGGTAATTTGCACCTGGGAGACCTCCGCTCCCGGAAAGGTCTGGTTGATGCCAGCCTCCACCCGTTGCTTGGTTTCGGGTCGGTTCATGGCGGCATAGCCGTCCACCAGTTGGGAAGCGAAGGAACCAAAGAATTTTTCAGAACCACTGGCCGAGACGCTGCCGTCTGCGTTGAAGTCCATTTCATACATGGTTTCAATGCGTTCCGTCTCGTCTTCGAATTCGGGCAGGGTAATTCTGGATTCCTTCTTGGCGTTCAGCACAAAGCCCTGGCCGCCACGAAAGCGGAAGGGCAAATAGCCAAAGGCGATATTCCGCAGATTGGGATCCACCCAAATGGTTTCGTCCCCAAGCTGCAAGCGCAGAATCATGTAGCTGAAATTGGCGGGCATGGGGATGTTGAACAGGAAGGTGTCCATGATGGCAGGCCGGGTGAGCACCAGATCGTAGTCGAAACCCAACTCGTCGTAAATAGAGGCTAGAAGAAGGGTTGCGTTGCCCTTGCTGCTTTCCCAGACCAGGTTCACGTTCATATAGAACTGGCCGTCGGACTCAACCTTGTCGGTCACTTCACGGTAGATTTTCTCCGCCAGTTTCCGATCATCGCTCTCGCTTTCCCGCCACTCGGCCGCCTTTTCTTTCAGCCGATCAGACAGCCCCATTCTCTGACGAATGGCGTTCAGATAGTAGTCTCGCACTTCGTCCCAACGGGTGTTGTAGTGAAAGCTGACCGTGGGTTGAAGGAAACCCGCCGGCGGCATGTTCTCCTCCTCTTTAAGAGGCGGCATGTTTTGGGTGAGCCAGCGGACGTACTTCAAACCGTCTTTAACTTCTACCTCCGCAGCTTCCGGCATGTTCCGCTCCAGCAGCACGGGCTCGGGATCCAGGTCTTCCGGATAGATAAGCACCATCTCACTGTGGTGATAGATGCGGTCCTGACCTTGGAAAATAAAGGTGATGTCTGCATCCAATCCGTCTTCGTCGTAATAGGCTGGCGGCAGATATTCGATATGTTCTTCGTCGATAAAGTCGCCCACCCCAATGCCGCTGAGGCTGAGGGTGTCCTTATTCTCAAAGCTGGCTGGATAGTAGATGGAGCCATCGGCCTTGATGGTGCGCAGCTCCAGTATTTCCGCCCCTTGCGGCATGCGGATTTCGCTCTCCGCGTCTACTCCGTCCTTCGTGAGCACACGGGTCACCAGATGGGTGTAGCGCATCTGGGAACCGTCGGGAAAGACCCGTAGCATGAGCTGGTCCA
>JBNKOV010000252.1:0-7286 GCA_050294955.1 Holophagae bacterium | reverse complement strand
GGGACTGAGTTGCGGCCACATAACGGCTGGCCTCCTGCATATCGATCTTCATTTGAACGCCAATTCGGCGCAAATCAGCCTGAATGGCAAGGAGATAGCTCTCACGCAAGGGGTTGCCAGCGAGGGCTGAAAGGGTGAAGCTGAATGGCCGACCGTCCTTTATTCGAACTTCCCCGTTAAGCAACCAGCCTGCCTCGTCCAAGAGCAGAGCAGCCTTTTGAGCATTAAACTCTCGCGCTTCCAGTTGGGAGTCGATGTAGGCAAGCCCTGCTTGCCATGGGGTTGCTGGAACCGAAGTCTTGTTCTTCCAAAAAACATCGATATAATGCTGACGACGGAGGGCGTAGGTCATGGCGAGCCTCACTTTTTCATCGGCGAAAAGTGGATGAGGCCGATTTTGTTTCACCGAATCCAACTGAGCTCGGGTTTTGATGGGACTATCTTTCAAAGCATCCGACGCCAGGGAGTTCCAGCCAATGAAGCCATAGGAATGATCTTCGTAGAACACTGGTTGGAGATGTTCACTGATGTCCTCCATGCGATTGGTAGACAGTCCCCAGGCGAAATCCAATTCATGATTCAAGAGAAGCTGATAAAGGGTTTCCTTTTCCCGGATAAAGGCCATGCCAAGAGTGGGCGCCTCGCCGGGCTTTATACTTTCTAAAATAAGACGTTCATCCGCTTGAAAATCGACGACTCTATAGGGGCCATACACCACAAGATCCTTCCACCACTGCTTGCGAGACCAGTCCTCGATAGGTATTTTCTCGAAATGGTGTCTGGGAATAACCACACCCTCGTTGAGATCCAAGAGATTAAATGGAGACTTACGCTTGAAGGACACCTCCAAACTATTAGAACTAATAACCCTCCAGCTTTTTATGCCCGTTTTTAAACCTGCAGAGATCCAGGCGACTTTCGGATGGACTTGAATCCCAAGCGTATAACCTATATCATGAGCGGAGACTGGCTCGCCGTCGCTCCACTTAAGGGTGGTTAAAATGTTGATGGTCAGTGTGGTTTCCGACTCGTCCCATGCATAATCACGCACCAGGGCGGGGGTTAGCTTAGGGATGCCGTTCTCCAGGAGCGGTTCTTCCCGGAAGAGGGTTGGAAACAATCGCGCCGCCACAACCTCACCAGCAATAGTAGTGGAGAGATAGGGATTGAAACTATCGGGACCTCTTCGCGAACCGATCCGTAGCCGATCCTCACGGTAGCTGTTGGTTTGGCACGATAAGAGAGTGATTATGGCAAGGAATAAGAAAAAACGGTTCAAAAGATCTCCTTATGTACAGTTTCCCAGGTTATATTAGCCGTGCCTGATTGTTGCGGTCAATATCTCCTGACCGGTTCATGGGAGAAAAGTCCAGAAAGAACCCATTTAAAGATTTCATGGAGGCAGCTCTGTTTAAGAATCTAGTGGACAAATCCGACGCATTCCTCGTCAAACAATGCCTCGCAGGAAATAGTCGCGCCTGGTCTTGTCTGGTGACGCGCTATAAGAGGCTGATTTATCATTTCCCCTCTAAGGAAGGGTTGAGCTCCGAGGACTGCGATGAGGTCTTTCAGGAAACACTGGTTGCCTTCTACAAGCAAATGAACCGCATCACTCAGACCGATGATCTTTCTTACTGGCTTTCCAAGGTGGCCCAACGCACGACATGGCGGGTCGTGAACCGAAACCTGAAGTATGTGGAGCTCACAGATACCTACGACGTGGAGGATCCGAGCCAGGTTCCTGAACAAAATGTGGAGTTGAAGGTACAACAGTTCAAAATACGCCAGGGGCTGAATATGCTAGACGCCAAATGCAAAAATTTACTACATGCTCTTTTTTATCAGGCGGATGAAAGCGAGTATAAACATATCTCGGAAAGCCTTGGTATTGCGATAGGTTCCATTGGTCCAACAAGGAACAGATGCCTGGCAAAATTCAAGAAAATTCTGTCAAAAATGGGGGTTGACGAAAAAAATGTATCAAAGTGGTTGTAGGAACACACCTTAAGATTAGGGACGGTCAAGTTCCCTAGTTGAGTTGAATCCGAAAGCAACAATATCTCCGTTCTTCGAATTGATCGGAATTGTGTATAAGAAACGGAAACGGTCGATAGATTAGACCAAAACCTCAACAGGCTCTTCTCTATAAAAGCAATCTAAGGAAATCAAGGAAACGGCAATGAAAAAAAGCAAATATTGGCAATGTATTCGCGATATAGCTCAGGCGGATGACAGTATAGAGCCATCGTCGGCTTGTGTGGAAGCCGCCCTTAATATTTTTCAGCCTGAAGAGAAACTGGTCCGGTTCTTTCAGTTGAAGCCAGCGTTTTCCGGCATGGTGCGCCGCACAAGCAGTTCTCAGACTCTCGTTTATGAATTGGATGAGGAGCACTTTGTGCGCATGGAGCAGAGCAGTGAGAGTGAGGGCGTTCGTCTGGCTGGTTTCGCCTCTGGCGTGGATGATCAGGAAGTATTGCTCTTTGGCGAGGAAACAGTCTTCCAAGCAAATGTCTGCGATGGTGAATTTGAGTTTAACTCACTGCCCTTCGGGTGTTATGATATGGCTTTCGTTAGTGAAGGGGAAAGCCTGTGGATTCCGGATCTCAAGCTAGAAGAAAACGGGAAATAACCAAAGCGCCAGAGTTTACGGCGTTAAAGCAAAAACCATTCTCTGAAATTGAGTCCCATTTCCTCAATTTATTGGTCTCCGATGTAGATGGCGCATGGCGACTGGTTCGGATTCTCAAGCGAGGCAATTTGTCTCTCACCGAGGTTGAAACGGCTCGCAAAGACCGGCTTATCGGTCGATACTACGAGGTGAAATCTCAACATTCCAAGGCCTTATACTGGACCAAAAAAGCTCGTGACGCTTTTAAACAATTAGGGAACAGGGAAGGCGTGTATCAATGTATGCTAACTCTATTCGGCGCCTATTTGAACTCCGGGCGTTTTGAGATGGCCCGTAAATGCGCGCAGGAAACCTTTGCGGCTGCGTCCCTTTCCCATGCGGAAAAGTTGAACGTGCATATCAACCTGGGCTGTTTGGAGCATCGACTTCATCGCTACGAACCGGCGCTTGTTCAATTTAAGGCGGCGCTTCGGTTGCTCCCCGAAGATCCGTCCAAGGAAGGCCTCATCCTGTACAATTTGGCCAATGTCTTGGTGTGCCTTAACCGTTTCATAGAAGCGGAAACCAATTACGGTTTGGCGCTGGACCTGTTTGAGAGTCAGAAGTTAACTATTCGGCAAGCCTATGTTCGTCAGGCCCTTGCCCATCTTTACTCCATTTTGGGTCAGTACTATCATAGCGAATCTCATCTGAAACGATCTCGGGAATTGTACCAGAATGGTGGGGATCTGGTAGGCGCAGCCCTCTGCGATTTCGATCTGTTCAAGCTAAAAATAAGGCTAAATGAATTCGACTCCGCCTTAAAAGAGGTGGACTCACTGATAGACGAATTCCGGATCTTGGCCTTGCCCTATGAAACCGGTTTGGTTTATTACCATTCGGCTACTGCCGCTATCGAAATGAATGACGACACACTTGCGGAGGTATTTTTAGACGAGGCGATTGCCTATTTCAAAAGCGTGGAAAACCGCTACTACCTGGCCCTGTGCAGCATGCGTCAAGGGGTTCTGGCAGGTAAACACAACGACTCAAATATGGCCATCAAGCTGTTGCAGTCGGCCCGTAAAACATTTGTTCGCAAGAAACTCAAAGAAATGGAGTTGGAGTGCCTCATCTATCTCTGCCGCGTTGGCGAACGATTGTTAACTCGAAAAGAATATACCAGAGTTCGCCGATTGCTTGCTGCGCCAATCGGGTATCAAGTCCGCATCCAAGCCCTACTGCTGGTGAGCGAATACTGGCATGCGCAGGGCCAACTGAAAAGGGCCATCGACAGCCGGTTCGAAGCCGTGATGACCATTGAGGAGAGCCGGGCGTCTATTATGTCAGAAGACTTGCGAGAACGGTTTTTTGACGACAAAACTCATGCCTACGAACCTCTGGTGGAATGGCTTTTCCATTGGAAGGATCCATCGGCCCCCAAACTTATTTTCAAGGTGCTCAGCTTGAGTAGAGGAAGACGTTTCGCAGAGCAGCTTTCCAAGCTTGAGAGACTGCCTCCGGTGCTCAATCGCCGAGAGCCTACCCTGTTAGCCATTCACAAATTAAAAGCCCGTCTCGACCAATTAGACCGTAAATTACGGGAGTTTACAACTGACCCCAATTACGCAGAGGAAGAAAAGGCGGCATTGCTTTCCTCGTATGAAGAAACTCATTTCAACATCAAGAAATTGAACTTGAAGATGCGGGACGAAGAAAGGCTGGGCATCTATTTCCCTATAGACATTTCACCAGAGGAAATTCAAAAACATCTTCCGGATGGGTGCTTGGTTGTTTGTTACTTTCTGGGTCGCCATCATTTATTTCGTGTGGAGTTGGACAATCGAGGCCTTCGCAACTTCCAAACGCCGCTAAAGGCTGGGTTCCGGAAGGACATGAATTTGTTGTTCAATATCCTGGCGAACCGCTTCACAGGAAGAGGGGAACAGATTAGCCGTCTTGTGGAGTCGATGACCGAGATTCTTATGCCTCAACGTCTTGCATCTAATAAACATCTGGTGTTCATCCCTCATAAATACCTACAGGCCTTCCCCTTTGCTCTGCTGAAATTAAAGGGCCGACCCCTATTGGAAACTCACACTTTCAATCTCTGTCCCAACCTGCCTACACTATTCTTTAATTTAAAGAAAAAACATTCCTCACTGAAGGCCCCAGTATTCTTCTTCTCAAGCAACCCAGAGGACCCTGCGGCTCCTGAGCGTGTATTTCTGCGAAGGCGATATCCCAGCGCAGTAGTTTTCCGACGGTTGAACGGTTCTGAATTACCGGATCAAGCCTTTGCGGGCGATTTCATCCACTTCGCCGGACACTGCCATTTTGATCGTAAAAATCCGGGGCAATCTCATCTCCAGATTTCGGGAGAGCGGATTTACCTCTCTCAACTTAACAACCGCCGCCTCAACCAGCCATTCATAAACCTGGCATCTTGTCAGAGTGGATCCATGGCTTTAACTGCGGGAAACGAATTCTATGGTTTTGTTGTAAGTTTTTTCGCCATGGGCGCCACCAATGTCCTGGCCAGTCTGTGGGATATAGACGACCAGGCAACGGGTAAATGGATGGAACTATTCTACAAAAATATAGAATTCGGACTTTCGGAAGCCTACAGACGAGCCTGCCTGACCCTCATGAAAACCATGCCAGAGCCTTATTACTGGTCTGGATTCTGTCTTCTAGGCAAGCCATAGGCGAGATAAACTGAAAGGCCCACATAATTTCATTATGTATGATGGAATAGCCCTTTCAGGCCTAACTGCCTCCAATCAGGCGGTCCAAAAGCGGGCCTGAAATAGCCACCACCGAAGGACGAGGCGTAGACGCGCCACCACCAGGCCAGTTGCTGGTAAGCTTCATGCCTTTTTCAGTGGAAGCGCCGGGATGTTGAACCGAAAGAAGGAGGGTTTTGCCGTCCGGGGTAAAGCATGGTCCGGTGAGTTCTGCATCAACCGGGGCAGAGGCTACCTGGAAGACTTTTCCTGCGTGGGAGCCTTTCAATGGGACATAAAACAGGCCGTTGTTCCCAAAAGATTCATATGGCTTTTTTCCGATGGAAGACTCGCTGATATCACTGGTAATCCAGAGATTTCCCGCTGAGTCAAAAACCATGTTGTCTGGGCAGGAAAAACCGGTGGCCTCGCCGCCCGTAAGGAAGGTTTCAGCAGTGAAGGTTTCGGAGAGTGGATTGTTATCCTTTTCCATAATTTTGAGAATGGAGCCGTGGTAGACCTTTTTAGGTTTATTATTGGTGAGGGTTACATAAACATGCTTCGTTGACGGATCGATTTCGATATCTTCCGGACGGTCTAAAGGAGTTCCACCCAGCATATGAGCCGCCTCGCGGGTACGCACCAACATCTCAGTTTTATTGGCGAACTTCTTTTTTAGCTGAAGATTGTTTTCCCAGTCCAGGGCCAGCCATTTCCCAGATTTCACATCCGCTACATACAACATACCCTCTTCTAATGAGCCAGGTTTTGAAGAAATGAATTTGTACAGACATTGGTCTTCCATGTCATCGCCTGTATAAACCACGCATCGACCATCATCGGCCTTGATAGTAGTGGCGCATTCATGAGCGAAACGACCCAAGGCTGTTAATTTCTTGCACTTTGCTGTTTGTGGATCTACCTCAACAACCCAACCGTAGTGTTCGGGTGGTCTAGGGTAGAATTCACCCCATTTATAATCATAGTCCCCAGCCTCTACATACCTTACACCATCCTTAAACACAACTTCCCCATAAAACTTCTGGTAATTCTCTTCACAGGTGAGAATCGTCCTCCAGGGAGTAACGCCACCAGCGCAATTGGCCAGAGTGCCTACAGCGGAATTGAATTGGGCCACGGGGTGCTCCGAAATAATACGGCAGGGGGTCATGCCGTCAACCCGTTTGTTAATCGGATCATTTGGGATGAACTTCCACTTCCCCCCTTCCTTTCGGATGCGGAGAATTGAACCGCCCACAGCCTTCATTTCCTTCATAATCTGGGCGCGATTCTTCTTTCTTCCCTTTCTATGGCCGCTCACAAAAAATGGTTCGGCGGATTCATGGTTCACCCAGAGAATTGCCTCCTCGGTGGGGTTTTTCTCATCTGGGATGACTGCAATAAAGTCATTATCGTAGCCAAATTCCTTTTTCCGTGCATTTATCCGATCTTCCCAACTGACAAGCACATTGTAGGAAAGCCCCTCAGCCAGAACCAAGTCATCTTTTCTCGTAGGCTTAATGCTTTTAACGGGAAGGGTTTCTTTGGGGTCGTCACTTGAGGCAGCCCGAGACGTTACGACTCCGGTAATGGCAGCCTGAACACCCATAAACTTTAAAAATCTTCTTCGTGAAACCTTGTCCATTGATATCATATCCTCAATAAATTTATTCGCATCCAGACCTAACCGCTCTTTTTTGAATACTTGCGAATGTTGCCTGGATAATAAAACGATTCATACAGCAGGCGAACCCTATCTTACCATTTGCACCCCAAAAAGCGAAGATCATAAAGAAACTGGGGCGCAGTCCTCATCCAAATGATTTTTCATCCAAAAAGACAGGTTGATTTCAGGTAATGCTCGATGTCTGTTCTCCGAAACAGCCCAACTTTCATAAAAATGAGCCGATTTCCGAATTATTTTTGCTAAAGTACATCACGCTGAACCAAGA